>CAYJPB010000099.1:0-7656 GCA_964371955.1 uncultured Desulfovibrionaceae bacterium
AGAGCTCAAACCTGTCCGCAATGTCGGGGTTTTTGTCATTTCTGCGAGAAAGCGGGGAAATGTCGATAGGGTATGCATATATAAATGTAGGCTGAATCAGTTTTGGCTCAACGTCCAAATCAAAAACCTTTGCATGCAATTTACCTATGCTTTCACTTGCTGTGGTCTTCTCGCCTCTATCTTTGATATACTTGCGAACTGCTTCGATATTTTGTAAAAATTCGTCGTCATGCCCACCAATTTCTTTAAGTGAATCATAAAAAGTAATACGCTTCCATGTTCCGCACGTAAGGTCTATTTCAGAGCCTTGATACGGCACAAGTGTTGTATTGCATACTTCTTGCGCGAGGTAGTCATACAATTCTTCAACGATATCCATAAGATCTTCATAGGTTGCGTATGCCCAATAAAATTCACACATGGTAAATTCGGGATTATGACGTGTAGAAACACCTTCATTTCTGAAATTTCTGTTGATTTCAAAAACTTTTTCAAAACCGCCGACAAGCATGCGTTTTAAATACAATTCCGGCGCGATACGCATAAAAAGTGGAATGTCATAAGCATTATGATGCGTTTCAAAAGGGCGAGCGGTTGCGCCGCCGGCTATTGATTGCAGCATGGGCGTTTCCACTTCAATAAAACCGCGATTTTCCATAAATCTTCTAAATTCACGAACAATTTTTGAGCGCTTGCGGAAAATATCTCTGGTTTTGGCATTAACAATTAAGTCAACATAACGCTGACGATAACGCATTTCTGTGTCTGTAAGCCCTGAATGTTTTTCAGGCAGAGGACGGAAAGATTTTGTAAGGAGTTTTATATTTTCGCAAGAAAGAGTGAGTTCGCCTGTTTTTGTGCGAAAAAGTGCACCCTCAACACCGACAATATCGCCGACATCAAGCTTTTTAAATGCACTAAATACATCAGCACCCATTTTTTCTTTTTCTGCATAACATTGAATTTTTCCGGACTTGTCTTGCACGTGAAAGAAAATCACTTTTCCGAATGAACGATTACTTATCATTCTACCGGCAAGCGTGAAGCGTTCTTCCACTTCCACAAGTTCTTCGGCACTGAAAGCTTCAAATTCTGCATGAATTTGCGCGGCATCATCTTTCTTTTTAAATCCGTTCGGGAAAAGCTCAACACCTGCATCAAGCAAGTCGCAAGACTTACTTACGCAGTTTTTTATTACTTCGTTAAGCTCGTTATTTTTTGCAAGGTTCTGCAAAAGTGGTTGAAAGTATTCAACATGCTTTGATTTTGACGTAAGCTTAATCGGTTTTTGAAGCTTTTCTTCTTTTTGACTCACAAACTTTCTCCATAGCTTTGTGTTTAATTTGTGCAGTTTTTTCTGCTACAAACTCAATAAATATAACGTTTAACAAATTTAGTCAACAACGAATTTTCCACTTTAAAAAAATACTTTTACTTTTTCTCTGCTTTAATGTATTCTCACGTATATTTTGTAATGAAACAAACAAAGCATAAAGGAGTTTTTATGAACACTTGGAAAGGAGTTATCGTTGCAGGCGGAACAGGTTCACGCTTTGCCCCCGTGACAGCCGGAGTGAACAAGCACCTTTTACCTATACATGATAAACCACTTATTTATTATCCGCTCTCAATTTTAATGCAATCCGGAGTGCGTGATATAGCCATTGTTACAAACCCTCGAGATTTGGAAGATTTCAAATCACTGCTTGGTGACGGGCGTAAACTTGGTTGCTCTTTTACCTATTTTGTGCAAGAAGAACCCTTGGGCATTGCGCACGCACTTGCTTGTGCAAAACCCTTTATTGAGGGCCATAACGTGTGCCTTTTATTGGGCGACAATATCTTTTTTGGACAAGGGCTCGAGCGTATTCTCACAGCTTCTATGCACAGGCAAGGCTGGGCGACAGTGTTCGGCTCTCACGTGGCATACCCGGAAAGATTGGGCGTTGTAGAATTTGACTCAAATAACAGAGTTATTTCTATAGAAGAAAAACCACAAAATCCCAAAACAAATTACGCTGTTACAGGCATGTATTTTTATGACGAAAATGTGCTTGATTATATAGCCACGCTCAAACCATCCGCACGTAACGAACTTGAAATAACAGATTTAAACACCGTCTATCTTGAAAAAGGCAGACTTATGGTTGAAATTCTTGGACGCGGTACGGCATGGCTTGATATAAGCGATGCAGAATCTTTTGTTGCGGCAAATACTTTTGTTCAATCCGTAGAAACACGGCAAGGCTTGAAAATTGCCTGCCTTGAAGAAATTGCTTTCCGTATGCAATACATTGACGCAAGACAACTCAAGAAAAATGCCGATGCCATGAAAGCAAGCAGTTACGCTGAATATCTCTACAGCCTATTGAATTAACAACAATAAAACTGTGCACTGCATAATGCAAAAGGCATATTCTTTTCGCACGATTATTGCTTTTGTTATTGGCTTTGCTTTTTTTCGCATGAAATATCTGTATCAATTAAACACAATAAAAGCATACAATCTCACATATTATTGAGAAAACTTTGGAACAAGTGGAAAAATAAAAAGGCTCACACAATTCCTGTACCACTTAAGGAGCATACATGACAATACATGAAAATACGCATAACGAGCAAGCCGAAGAAAATATAATCGATGAACAAAAAGAAGTTGTTCACGAAAATACTGCTATTGAAGATATAAATATTGATAGAGACAATTCACAAGAAGAAACAGAGGAAAACGAAAATCCTTCTGTACCTCTATCCTTTACATATGTGATCGCCATCACCGCAGACGCAGGCAAAGAAAAAGAACAATTGCTGAAAGCACAAGCCCAACAAAAATCGGAACAAATTCCACCACTAAAAACTCAGCCAAAAAAGAAATTTTCTCTTGCCTCATTCAAGCAATCCATAGCGCAAAAAAGCACTACCTCAAACAAAGTAAAAAAAGCAAAAAAGCCAAAAGTAGAAATTCCGCCAAACTCAGCTGCTTCTCATTCTTTTGCTGCAAAAAGCATGGCATATAGTGCACTTTTTGCAGCAACACTGCTCTTTTCGCTCACATTCTTTTTTTATTCGTTCACGGATGTATCTGTAAAAGAGCAATTTATTACAACGCTTGATTCCGTTTTGCAAGGTGGCTCTCTTCTTGCCCCTCTTCTTTCAAGCGGGCAATACAGCGAAACATTCCCGTTCATTTTTTGGTTTGTTGCCGCCATTGAAAAAGTTCCCTTTATTAACACACTCAATATATTTGCTCTTGCCGATGCCTTGAGCGTATTTCTCTTTGTTTCTGCACTATTTTTCATGGCAATATCTATGCGCCAATCGGCACGAGTTGCGCTTGGTGCTTCGTGCATTGGGCTTATTTTCTATGCAGGATATGGGTTTATTGCTTCAAATCAGCTTATTTTTGAAAACACGCTTTTTGCATCATTTATGATTTTTTCCTTAGCTTGCTTTTTCCGCGCGTGGATAAAAAATTCTTCGTCAATACGTCTTATGCTTGCCTTTGTTTTTCTTGCGCTTGCCTTTCTTACACACGGCATTTTCGCGCTTGTGCTTCCATGTGCCATAAGCATTGTTTTCTTAATTTTTCATGGACATTTCAGAAGAATTAATGATAAAGACGGCATTATAGGGCTTCTGCTCTTTTTTATTCTTGTCGGCGCATGGGTGGGCATGCTCTATTTTTCAAATCAAAGCGCATATCTTTTACAGCTTTTTGATTTGACTGCCTTACAAAACGCAATAACACAAGAATGGCAGATACATACAAAATTCCACTATCTACTTATTCTTTTCATACTTATGCTTCCTTTTTTCCCTGTACCACTACTTGTGAGCTGGATAAAAAATGCCAAAACAAGCGTAAAAGCATTAAGATATTCACGTTATTCAGCCCTGAAAGAACTTGAGCTCGACAGACTTGTGCGCATAGAAAATAAAGAGAAGAACACAAAGCTCGACAAAGAAAAATATACGCAATATATACGTTCCACCGCCGTTTTATTTCTCTATGTTGCAAACATTGTCACTTTCGGGCTATTACTCATTCTTCCCGTTGAAGCTATCACCTATCTCCCCACTCTTTTTGCCCTGCTTGCCGTTTTACTTTCACGCAGTATTATGTCATTCTCGGTGAGAGCAAGCATAGTTTACGGCTTCTATCTCGCAATAATTCTCCTTATTGTCGGCTGTGTACTTCTTCCTATTTTTGCATTGCCTTATATTGAAAAATTGATACCACTGAGTTTTATCCCCGAAGATTTACACACATTTTTGTATAATACGCCTGTACTTTCGTTTATGAGTGCAGTCATTCTTATGAGTTCGCTTTATTTCTTCCTCATAAAAAAATACTATCCACAGAAAATTCTTTATACATTCACAATCTCTCTGCTCTTTATTGTTGCCCTCACGCAATTTATTCTTCACCCGAATATCTCTATTTTTTCAGAAGAATCCCCTACCCCCGATTCACATAGTGAAAGTATAGTTGAAACCACTGCCGAACCGACTCCAACGCCTCCGGAAACGCTTCCCGAAAATTCTTCTGAAACTCCTGCAACTATTCCGAATACATCAGAAATTCAAAATTCTCCCGAAACTCCCGCGAGTGAACCCGAAGCAGTTGACAATCCCGAAGAAACAAGCAATAACAACGAAACACATAATCCCATACGACAAACATTTTTCTTCATGCTATAGAGGTAATTATGCTTGAAATATTTTATGCTCTCCTTATGTTCGCAGCCGCATATATAAGCGGATCAATCCCCTCCGGTGTTATCATCGCCAAGCAAGCAAAGGGAATAGACCCACGCTATGAAGGTTCTTGCAATCCGGGCACAACAAATGTCGCCCGCTTGTGTGGTTTTCAGTACGGCGTATTGACCCTCATCGCCGACGTTCTCAAAGGTTTTTTACCTGTATATATTGGAACATTTCTCTTAGTAAACCCTTACATCCTTTCATTTATCGCCTTTTTTGCCATCTTCGGGCATTTAAAATCGTGCTTCTTAAAATTCCAAGGAGGCAAAGGAGTTGCAACACTTATCGGTGCGCTTTTGCCCATTATGTTTTTTCCACTTCTTGCAGGCGCAATTGTGTGCGTATTCTTTATCTGGCGTTCGGAATACGTTTCTCTCGGCGCTTTAAGCATGGCTTTCACCCTACCCTTTTTCTGCCTGATTTTCAAAGAATTTGCATATATCCCCCTCGCCCTCGCCGTCTTCATTATCATCTATTGGACGCATAGAGAAAATATCGTCCGCCTTGCAAGAAATGAAGAAAAAGTGTGGCGAAAAAAGAAATTTGATAGTGCTAATTAATTTGTCTCCGACGGGCAAAGGGGGTAACCCCGTAGGGAAAGTCCCTTTGCAAACCCTAACACTTTTTCTCGTTCCTCGAAAAAGGATTAGTTTTCAAAAAGGCTATTCACCTTTTCCATCGTTTAAAAATTTTATTATATAAGTTTAAGGAAAATACCCATGCCTACAATATTGATTGTTGATGATGATAATGCACACCGTTTTATGCTCACCACGCTTATCGGCGGTTGGGGCTACAATACAGCAGAGGCCGACGATGGTAAAGTAGCCGTTGAAATGGTGAAAGAACAAAGTTTCGACCTTGTACTCACAGATGTACGCATGGCAGAAGTAGACGGAATCACGGCTTTAGAGCAAATTAAAGCATTCAACCCTGCTATTCCCGTGATGATTATGACAGCATGGTCCACCGTAGATAAAGCGATGCAAGCCTTGCAAGCAGGCGCATGTGATTATCTTACAAAACCGCTGGACTTTGATGTTTTGCGTTTCGCACTTGAAAAATTTACTTCATCTTCTGAAACCGACGTACAAGAAACTGCCGCCGAACACTCGATAATGCTTGGAAAAAGTCTTGCAATGCAAGAACTTGCGCAAATGATAAGCCTTGTCGCACCAACGGAGGCAACCATACTTATCACAGGCGAATCGGGCACAGGTAAGGAAGTTGTGGCACGCACTATTCAAGAAAACAGCAACAGGAAAAATAAACCCTTTGTGACGGTGAACTGCGCCGCATTGCCTGAAAACTTATTGGAATCCGAATTGTTCGGACACGAAAAAGGCGCGTTCACAGGTGCAGATAAAGCCCGTGACGGTAAATTTCTTCAAGCTCATTCAGGCACAGTTTTTCTTGACGAAATCGGCGAAATGCCCCTCGCACTTCAAGCAAAACTTTTGCGCTTTTTACAAGAAGGCGAAGTGCAACGCCTTGGTTCAGATAAGGTGATACAAACCGATGTACGCATTATTGCCGCAACAAATCGAGATCTTGTGGAAGAAGTGAAACTAAATAAATTTCGTGAAGATCTTTACTATCGCCTCAACGTTATTTCCTTGCATCTTTCTCCTCTTCGTGAACGCAGTGAGGATATTCCCTATCTTGCAGAACTATTTTTAAAAAGATTTGTGCAATCGAACCGAAAACAAATACACGGCTTTACAGCACAAGCCATGCATGCTCTATTAAAATATCCGTGGAAGGGCAATGTGCGTGAACTTGAAAATGCCTTGGAGCGTGCGGTAATCCTCAATCCGGGTGATATGTTGCAATTAAAATCTTTGCCGCTTACCATTCAGCAGTTTATTGAAAATGATACAAGCGCCACAGAAAATTCAAACCTTACTCATTCATCACTTGACGATATGGAAAAAAACCTCATTACTAAAACATTAAACGACACCAACGATAATAAAAGCGAAACCGCACGCAGGCTTGGCATAACTCGCACAACACTCCACAACAAAATAAAAAAATATAACTTGGAATGATTGCGAGAAGTTAAATGAAGAAAATAGTATATGTTCTCAAAAATGAACAAATCACGCAAGAAGCAGGAAAGCACATTGCAAAAACAATACAGCAGTTTCCGCACATCCGCACAATTTTGCTTTACGGCACTTTAGGCGCGGGCAAAACAACTTTCACTCGTGGCTTTGTGAGTGCATTTAAGGGTTGTGAAAATGCCGAAGTAAGTAGCCCCACCTTTACCCTTGTCAATCAATACCCCACAAAGCCTACGATTTTGCATGCCGATATGTATCGCCTTGCAGAAATGAAAGGGGCGCAAGAACATGTGCAACCTACTGATGAAATTGAAGAAGCTTTTGAAGACAATAAAACAATAGTGCTTATTGAATGGGCGGAATTCCTTGAAAGAGAAAACTGCCCAATAGAAAGACTGGACATTTTTTTCAAAATAGATAATAATCAGCGCTCTCTGGTGATTGAAGGAACAATGCTGGAAAATGAAGCTTTGTGCAATAGCTTGCAAGCATTTGAAAAGTAATATTGTTTTTTCTGCACACTTTGGAATAAAGGATTGCTATGCGTATTTGTGTACAAAAATTTGGGGGAACTTCTGTCGCGGACTTGAACTGTATGAAAAAAGTTCGCACAAAAGTAATGAATGCCATTGCCTTGGGATATAAGGTAATTGTTGTTCTTTCGGCACGCTCGGGGCAAACGAATAAACTTTTAGAAATGGCGTACCAATGGTCGGATGAACCTAATCATGCGGAGATGGATACCCTCCTCACAACCGGTGAGCAAGAGTCTGTTGCATTGTTTAGTATGCTCATGCAAGATGCGGGTTTAAAAGTTCGCTCTTTG
>CAYJPB010000100.1:0-7583 GCA_964371955.1 uncultured Desulfovibrionaceae bacterium
CTTCAAGCTTTAGTGAATCGTTAATGAACAATTTTTCGGGGGTTATATGGTTCAAACGAACAACAAGTTCATCTGAGTGTTGTACAACTCTTTCAAGATATGAAGAACTCATAGCCGAAAGCGTATACATTGTCTGGTCGGCAAAATCATTTATTTTATCATCAATAATTTTTTGCGTTGCGCCGTAAAAGAATAAAATCCCTCCCCAGAAAAGAATAAAACTTAAACATGTAAAAATGATAGTTTGCTTAAATGCAAGATTTGATCTCCACAAAGAATACATTTGTGCACGTAGCGGAAGTTTATGTATTTCATTTTTGTTGCTGAAATCTGCATCGTCTTCTTGAGAATTTTTACCAAGAGGCAGCACAAGAGATAATTTATTGCCGTAAGAAGAGTGACTATAGGTATTATCTGTTGTGAGCAAGCGTAAAAGATGTAATCCTCTTTTACCTATAGGTGAACTTGAAATATCTTCCAATGGTTGAACATTATACTCCAATGGATTGAATTGTGCTCCATTATCTTCAATAATAATGAATAATTGTGATGATTTTTCTTCATACGCAACTTCAAGTTTTACCTTTGTTCCAAGTTCGTGAGAATTTGTATGAAAGTAGATATTTGTGAGTAATTCTTCCAGAATAAGTCGCAAAGAAAGAGAATCGTCATGTGTGAGACCATGTTCATTTGCCCATTCGTGTGCAAGAGATAAGATGCCCTCAATAGTGATCATGTCTGCTGTAAAGACAATATTTAAATTTTCTTCACTCGGAAGCATAAAATTCCTTCAAAATATTTTATTTGCAATGCACAGAAAGTTGTCATATGCTGTGAGAAATTATTGTACAAAAAAAAGAGGGGGGATGAGGTATGACAGCAAATGATTTACAATTAAGACTCACTGAAATTTGCCGACAGATCGCTCAAGGAGAATACGAAGAAGCGAAATCTGTACTGGACTTACCGCCTTGTGACAATCCCAATGCGCCTATTGCAGTGCTTGTCGAGGCGATAAGCATGATGCTTTTACGCATTGAAGCCCGTGAGTTTGAGTTGAGTAAATCCCTCCGAAAAGTAGAAAAGTCGCGTGAAGATTTAAAACAGCACAAAAAGCGCCTTACCCATGAAAACGTCCGCTTAAGAAAAGAATTGTTCCGTAAGTCGGCTATAGAACAACCTATAGGAAAAACTCCCGAAATGCAAGAAGTTATTCGTCAAGCGGGTAGGGTGGCTCAAGTGAGCAGTACCGTGCTTCTTTGCGGTGAAACAGGAACGGGAAAGAGTTTATTTGCGCAATATATTCACGAAATGAGCGACAGAGTGGAAAGCCCTTTTGTGGCAATAAACTGTTCTTCGCTTCCTCCTGCTATGATTGACAGTGAGCTTTTCGGCGTTGATTACGAGAATAGTTTTGAAGAAAATAGTCGCATAGGACGCTTTGAGCAGGCTGAAGGCGGAACTATTTTTTTGGAGGAGATAGGTACATTACCACTTGAAAGTCAAATAAAGCTTTTAAACTTTCTTGAAACAGGAAAAATCAAGAAAGTTGGCTCAGATAACTTTGTGCCCATTAATGTGCGCATTATTGCCGCAACTTCGGAAAATCTCGAACAAAATGTAAAAAATAAAACATTTCGAGAGGATTTGTATTATAGACTCAATGTTATCAGCATGCATCTTCCTCCGCTAAGAGAAAGGCGCAGTGATATACCTTTACTGGTAACGCATATTATCAAAACAAAGAATAGCGATAACCCGCGTTTGCCATCAAATATCAATATTGAAGCTTTAGATATTCTTGTGCGTTACAACTGGCCGGGAAATGTGAGAGAGCTTGAAAACACCATGGAAAGAGCAATGCTTTTTGCAAAAGGCAGAAGGCTTATTTTAGCTGACTTACCCTCTGAAATTATAAATATAGTCAACCGAACTCATTTACCTTTGTTGCCTGTTGTTCCAAAACCAAACAGAGAAAATGTTTCCGGCAAAGATCCTTTCACCGGAAAAAATGTGAGAAAGTTGATAGAAGATGCGGGCTTACCTACTCTGGAAGATGTGGAAAATATGTTTATTATTACAATTCTTACGCATTTCAGAGGCAATAAATCTGTAGCGGCGCGAACACTTGGAATCAGCCGCGAGGGGTTGCGTATGCGTATCGATAAAATTAAATCCGACCTTTCCAACTCATCGCAATAAGCACGGTATCGTTTTGCACATCTTGTTGTGAAAAGCATTGCACATCTTCTATTATTTTATGCAAAAGTTCGTGTAGCGAAATGTCATAAAGTGTTTTTGAAGGAATATCTTTTATAAAAATATCCAGTCTTTCTTGCGCATATACTTTTTGTTCTGAATTTTGAACAGAGAGTAGTTGAGGCGTAAGGAAGAGCAGAATATCGTTAGCTTCTAATTGGATATTGTGTTCACCATACTGAACATTAGATTTTATTCCTAAGGGAATATCTTCGGTCCATTTAATTTGCGTAAGGCAGTTGCTATTGTTTTCATTCCTTAATATATATGGAGAGATGTATCCTGCACTAGCAAATGTAAGTATACCGCTTTGCACATCAAAAACACAAAGAAGTAAACTTGTAAAACTTGTAGTAATACTTGAAATTTGCAAGGAGTTATTATTTAAAATTTCAAGGACTTGAGACGGTGAATGTTCGGAATGAATCAATTCATCAATAAGGGGCATAATTTTTCCGGCAAGAATTGCTCCCGGCACTCCGTGTTCTGCAATATTACCGATAATTATACATATTTTTTGTTCTGATAATTGTACGCAATCATACATATCTCCGTGTATTTCGTGTGAGGTGTGTACATAGGTTGCAAGTTTCAGGTTTGGCAATTCGGGTAATTGTTTCGGTCGTAAGTTTTCTTGAATACGCCGTGCCAATAAAAGTTCACCCTTTATGCGCTCTTGGGTTTTAGCCATAATTGTAAGATCATGAGTGCGTTGCTTGAGGGCGCTTCTTAATTTTGAAGTGGCGACTTTTAATTTTTCTTCCGCACTGAGATAAAATGATGTTTGACTGTCTGCATCACTTGAATCATTATATTGCATCTCTGTGTGAATATCAATATCTCCGTGGGCAAGATCGTTTGCCATGTGAGAAAGTGGTTTCAGCGGACTGAGTAAACTTTTGTACGTTCTGTTAAGTCCATATGCTGAAAAAAATAAAATTATTACTCCAATAAGACTCAAAACGCCTGTAGTCGCATCTAGTGAAGCTAAAATTTCGCTTTTGGGTACAAGTACGCCAATAATAAAAGTTTTGTTAATATTAGGAAGATAGATGCATACATAGGGTTCGTTTTGCCAAGTGAGAATAGTATCGCCCCTTGAAGTTCTCATAATTTCATCTTTTAGTGAAGCAAGCGATTCATCATATTCTGCGGGCAAAGTCCAATTTCCGTTATTTGCAACAAAAAAAGGATAAGATTCTTCAAAAAAACTGAAAGAATTGATTCTGTCTGTATACCAATTCAGTGAAAAAGAAAGGGTGATAAATCCAAATATTTCATTGTTTTCATTTTTTAGAACAGAACTGACTTGCATTATAAGTTCACGATTTCTGTCAATTATAACGCTATTGAGTTCATCAACTTGAACATTTCGCACTCTTTCAGTAGTCCACTGATTCCCTAGATTTTGTACTTGTCCACTTGTATCATTTGATTGTTCTGTTGAGCTTTGTGATTCTCTTCCTAAGCCTGAATAATTAAGAAACCTCACAGTTTCGTTTTCAATCCAAACAATTCTTAAATTTTGCCTTGCTGTATCGTTAGGAATGGCTGCAATAATATTTTCTTCTTGTTCGCTCCATTCTTCTTGTGGCAAAGTGAGCATATATTCAACGGCTTCAACCAAAAGGCGCAATCCACGGTTTGATGATTTTGTAATATAATCGTCTTGCCTGCTGATGCTTGAAGCGAATTGATTCATCTGTGCTTCAGCAGTATTGATGATATATCTTGCTGCATAATTATACCCAAGCCACAGCATAAGAATAAGCCCAACACACAAACCGAGAAGTATCGGTAAAGATTGGCGAACCTTAAGGCTGTGGCGTAAGGAAATTTTGCCTTGCATAGACATAGTTTACATATTTTTTATGTGTGAAAGCCCCTCTTCCACAGAAGAAAATTGCGGAAATAAACTGGCAAAACCACTGCCAATAAACAATTTGCTTACATAAGGCACCATAGCGCATACTGCAATTGTACCACCAATTTGGTCGATACATTTACCGACATTTAAAAGACTGCGCAAACCAAAAGAGCTGATATAATCAACATAAGCCAAGTCAAGCACAATGTTTTTCATGCCATTATCGATACATTTTGAGCATTGCTCTTCAAAAGTTGTTGCAGAATACGCATCCCAGCGCCCCGAAAGCGTAAGAACGTACGTGTCTGTGTGTTGTACAATTGAAATATCCATTGTGTGCCTCCATAATACTCAAAGCTTACTCATAATGCCCTGTTTCAACATTTTCTATATCTATGATGTGTGGAACCATTCGTATGAGCACACCTTTTGGGCCTACTTCTGTAAAGGAACGAATTTTATCGGTATACATTTTTGTGATTATTTGAGACCACAAAACAGAAGAAGTCATTTGTCGTTTCATAAGAGGGTGAATTTCTGCCGGAGTAGTAACTTTTTCAGCTGTAACATTGGCATAAATTGGAGCAATAGGACTGTTCCAATCAACCTTATCAAGCATTTTGGAAAATTCAGAGTTAACTCCTGCCATAAGCGGAGTATGGAAAGCTCCGCTCACAGCAAGTGGCATTGCCTTTGCTTTTTGCGGTTTAAGTTTATCTATAAGTTTTTCTATGGCATCTTTATGTCCGCTGATAGCAAATTGTTTTGGTGTATTATAGTTTGCAATACGTACAATTCTATCACTTTCTTTATTTATTTCTTCAAGTGTCGGTTCAATTTCATCAAGCGCAAGTCGAAGCACAACATACATTCCCCCTTCATTATTGGGGTCTGCTTCGCTCATAAGTTTTCCGCGTAATGAAACAAGTTTTAGCGTGTCATCAAAAGTGAGCACTTTTGACGCTGCCAAAGCTGAATATTCGCCAAGGCTATGTCCGGCAAAAGCCAAAGGCGTTACACGGCTTGCATAATCAAGCCAAAGAGCTAAATTTACAACCGTAAGTGCAGGTTGTAGATTTAGTGTATTTGCCATTAGCTGTTCATCTTTGCTTTCCCAGTAGATTTCTCTGAGTGGAAGTGATGAATATTTTTCAGCTTTTTTCCAAAGTTCCATGGCTTCTTGCTTGCGTTCGGCAAGTTCTTTACCCATGAGTGATGATTGAGATCCCTGTCCGGGAAAGAGAATAGCAGTTTCACGAGTCATACATTAATCCTTAGTCGTATTTCACAGCAGAAATTTTCATCAATCTTTCCCAATTGTGGTGTGATTGTATATACCTAAAAGTGCCTGTTTTTGCACGAATAACCATAGAATAGGTTGTAGCTCCGTTGCCGGCATATGTGACACCTTTAAGTACGTCACCGCCGGAAATACCGGTTGCTGCAAAGAAAGCATCATCGCCTTTAATCAAGGTTTCTACAGAAAGAATTTCTCGTGCATCTATTCCTGCTTTTTCAATTGCTTCTTTTTCTACATAGGATTGTGGGTCGAGCCTTGCAAGCATTTGTCCTCTCATTCCTTTGATTGCGCATGCTGAAATTACACCTTCGGGAGTGCCGCCTGTACCGATCATTAGATCAACAGGGGTGTTTGGATCACACACCATCAATGCGCCTGAAACGTCGCCATCAGTGTGTAAAAGGATACGTGCACCCATTTCTCTGATTTCGTGAATAATTTTTTGATGTCTGGGTTTATCAAGGATAAACACAACCAAGTCATTGACATCTTTACCGATTGCTTTTGCAATATTCGATAAATTATCTTTAATGGGTGCATCTAAGTCAACAACATTTCTTGCTTCATGCCCAACAACAAGTTTTTGCATATAGAAGCTTGGACCGGGGTCGTACATCATTCCGGCCGGACAAGCGCCGATAACAGATATCGCGTTCGCTCTGCCATACGCCAAAAGACTTGTTCCTTCAACTGGATCTACAGCGATATCAAGCGCCATTCCGTCGCCTGAACCAACTTTTTCACCGTTATAGAGCATGGGAGCTTCGTCTTTTTCACCCTCGCCAATTATAATTTTACCGTTAATATCGAGAGAGCTGAATGAAAGACGCATAGAGTCAACCGCTGCGGCATCACCGTCTTCTTTTTGCCCTCTACCGAGCCAGCGCGCAGAAGAAAGTGCGGCTGATTCCGTCACACGCACTAAATCAAATCCTATATTCTTTTCAGGAGTTTGCATATTTTTCCCTTTTTTTTATGGTTAATACTATATCTGTTCAATGAAAAAAGTATAGTGCATAACGCAAAATATTTCAAGTCATTTTTTTTTACGAGATTTGATTAGAGTGCTTGAATTTCCTAAAAAAAGAGGAAACAAAGCTTTTGTTCATAAAAGCCAAAGTTTCCCCTAAGTATAATGCTTTTTAAAGCAGTTTTAGTATATATTTAAAATCTACAATTCAGCGGCTTCTTCTTTCATTTCAAAGGTTTCAAAAATGTCGCCAACCTTGATGTCATTGAAGTTTTCAAGTGAAATACCACACTCAAATCCTTTCATTACTTCCTTGGCATCATCTTTAAAGCGCTTGAGTGAAGAGATTTTACCTGTGTAGATAACAACACCTTCTCTAAGTAAGCGCACACCGGCATTTCTTGCCATTCTTCCGTCAACAACATACGTACCTGCAATTGTGCCGACACGTGAAAGGCTGAATGTTTCGCGCACTTCTGCTTGACCAAGATAGACTTCTTTTTGCACAGGTGCAAGCAAGCCTGCCATAGCGGCGCGAATTTCTTCCACAAGTTTATAAATGATGTCGTAGTAGCGGATATCAACATTTTCATTATCCGCAACTTCTTTTACTTTTGCTGTCGGGCGCACGTTAAAACCGATGATAATAGCTTCTGATGCGGCTGCAAGCATGATATCAGATTCTGAAATCGAACCTGCACCACCGTGGAGTACATTAATGCGTACTTTCTCGGTAGAAAGTTTATTAAGAGCTTCGGTAATAGCTTCGAGTGAACCTTGTACGTCCGCTTTAAGAATAAGATTAAGAACCATTGCTTCAGCAGTATCTGCTTTACGAGAAAGGAATGTTTCAAGAGTGACTCGTGATTCTTTAGCAAGCACTTTTTCACGCTGTTTGATAGCACGAGTGTCAGCAATGCGGCGAGCCATTTTTTCGTCTTGCAATGAAACAAACTCTTCACCTGCTTCAGGAACGCCCTCAAATCCTTGCACTTCTACAGGCATTGAAGGACCTGCGGATTGAATTTTCTTTCCTTGATCGTTGAAAAGTGCGCGCACTCTGCCGGCAAACACGCCGCACACAAAGGCATCGCCTTGGTGTAATGTTCCTTCTTGAATAAGCACTGTGGCAACTGGTCCACGTCCTTTATCAAGTTTAGCTTCAACAATGTGTCCGCGAGCATGCT
>CAYJPB010000101.1:0-829 GCA_964371955.1 uncultured Desulfovibrionaceae bacterium
GTATGCATAATATATACGGAATTTGTAAAAAATATTTTTTTGAGATAAAAGAAAAGCCCTCTACAAAAGTAAAGGGCTGAGTTCAAATTAGTATTAGAATTTTTAGTGGTTTATAATTTCAGTGTGATTCCGTGGACTGTATAGCAATCGGCGCATTTCGACAGTATCACCTATAACAACGTAAAATGCAGTGTAATTGCCAACATAGATTCGATAGTACGAATGTTTTCTCTGTCTTGCTGATGGATATGCTTCAAACGCCAAAGGGTTCTCCAAACGCTTTATGATAGCTCTTTCAAGCTTATTGATAAAATCATCAGCAGCTTCGGGATTCGAGAGATTTATTGAAATATAGCGCACAACATCAAGCAAATCCTGTTCAAAAAGAGGAAGATATTTGAGCTTATATTTCGACATGGGAAAGGCTTTTCCTTGCTTTGGTAAACACATCTTCATGCGATAAACGATCGGTAGATTCAGCGGCTTTGTCGGCTTCATCAAGCTTGATTTCGGTATCGTCTGTCAACTTGCTGTAATGCTCAAGGCTCATAACAACCATCGTGCCGTACCCGTTCTTTGTGAGGTATATAGGCTTGTCTTGTTGAACAATTTTCTCTATCTCTGTGAACTTATTCCGTAAATCTGAAATTGGGCGTATATCTATCATTTCTTTATCCTTGTAAATTGTCTTCTGTTATCAAATTTTTATCATTTACATGAAAGAATATAGGTGTAATCACCTAAAAAGTCAAGTGTGAACTATTACCCTCAGAGTGAGAAAATGGGGGTTTTCAATGATAAAAAGCCCCTATATACCGTGCTAAAAATG
>CAYJPB010000101.1:839-7545 GCA_964371955.1 uncultured Desulfovibrionaceae bacterium
CTTCGTTAGAAGCCCTATTCTTGCATCTATATGGCAGATTAGCGTGCCAAAACATAAACCGTATTTTTGTTCTTACCTTGTGCCAAGATCAATTGCTTATTTTTGAGTGTAGCCAAGTATTTGAGTGCTGTCGATTGTTTCATATCAAGATTTTCTTCAATGTCTTTACGAGTGATTTTCTCTTTATCAGCAAATAAGGCTAAAATATCTCTTTCTTTTGGCTTGAGTTCGAGTTCTCTCACCTTCTCAGTTTCAAGATGTGTTCTAAAAAGCGTAATTTTGAATACATTGTCGCTTATTTCTATCAATGGCTTCTTTGCGTAGTTTTCGTAAGATCGCATAATTTTCGTGATGCCCGTGCCTGTACCGCTTGCAAGTTTGGCATGAGAAAAAACTTTGAGCAATAATTTATTGCGTGAAGCTGAAATTCCCAAAAAAATATCAGATTCAGAAATGCCTTCCGTAAGTCCTCCCATAGAAATAAACTCAATTCGATCAGGATAAACCTTGATAAATGAATTTGCATTTGAACTGTAATCATGATGGATTATCATGTTACGAAAAGATTCGAATACGGCTTGTGATGGATACGCAAATGTAGCGTGGGCATCAGTTGTGTCAAGATCCAAGGAAAAGTTCTTTATTGATTCGTAGATAGTACGTATTTGCTTTATCAACGAACCCTTGAGTTCAAGAGATTTTTTTACCTGACCCAACTTTGAGAGAGAAACAATTTTTGTAGAATGTGGGCATTGGTTAGAAAGCAATAGAGCAAGATTTGTATATTGATTATTCATTTGAAATTCGTTGCTATCAATGCTTAGGTGAAGCCCTTTTCTTGAATAATATCGTTTCGATTCTGAAAAAGTCAGATTTTGACACAATGAACGTGTTTCCTCAAAGATACCTGTGGAATTTTCCTCTATCATTTTTAGAATTTGTTTTTGGGTGGCGTGAATGGTTTTATTTTCAGAATTTATAAAGAGACCTTCCGGTGTTTGGCCTATCGCTTTGAGGTAATAAGGAGGATTAGGAGCCCTTATCTCAATTCTTAGCATTGGTCGAGTGGGATTCGTCAGTATCTTTACGAAGCGTGTGAAATCTTTGATATCAGGTTGAATCAATGGTACTACATTTTCTGTGATATCTTCAATGACATCTAACTCATCACCTGCTTCCATTATCCTTTTATATTCGTTGATATCAAGTTTTATTTTACCTCCTCCTATGTTAGAAATTCCAATCATAGTAGTAGCAACTTCTTCTAGAAATTTATCCTTCTCAGTCTCTATATCAATGGATTTTTTCATCTTATTTCCTAATCTTTACAGTGATAATAAAAAGCAAAGTAGATGGTATACATTTTACAATCGCAATTCCTACTACGCTTATTGTAGTACCTAAAATAGAAACAAAAACATATCTTTTTATACAAAAAATACCTATTACTTTGCTCCTTATATGGTATCACAACCTAGCATAGCAACAATTGATAGTCAAGCATTACTTCCTTGTTATTCGGCTCATTCCAAAATTACGCAAGCCGTCCTTAGTATTGCTCTTATCATTTTCTTTTGCAAGATAGGAAATTTGTTTGTACACAGCTTGTAATTGAGCTTGTCTTGTAACTTCGTCGTCACATCTTCTGATTTCAAGTCCATTTCTATTCATATCAACACTTCCGTTACAGTCAACGTTACAGTGATGAACCAAACCGCTTGCGTCTTCTATTTGTAAAGCTCTTGCCCAAGCTTGTTCTACATTGTGAAATACGTGCGCATAAGAACGAACTTTTTGACCATCAAGAAAAAGTACAACGTGATAATGAGGGTGAGAGCTTTGATGTTGTTCCATTACCCAAAAATACTTTGGGTCGAGTCCTTGTCGTTTGTACTTCTTTGATATGTAAGCAATGGTTTCAGAGATATGTTTGTTGCTTTCTATAAGAGGGTAGCCTTGCGTGTAGTGTAAGTCGAAGCGAACAGCTAAGGTCTTACTGTGTTCTTCAATGTAAATCTGTAGTATGGTGCCTAATGGACTTAGTATCTCTTCTTTGTAACTATAATTTGGTAGCGGTGTAAGTGTTGTAAAATCGTACATGTTTATGTTCCTTTATGTCGCTTGTAATGTTAGTTGTTGTGTTATGTAATACTGGTTATAATTGTTCGTAGTTGTTTTATAATTTGTATTACATAACTCCTAAAACAAAACGCTAGAAAACCCCCTTCGACTTCTATACAAATGATCGCGTAGGGAGTAAGTTTTTCAGCATATAATAATGTCCGAATTATTTTTTACAAAAAAGGTGAAAATCCTTCCCCCTGTGAACACTGTGAACTTGTGAACATTGTGTATTCATCAGGATTATAGATTGAAAAAAGTTCACAAAGGCGATAAACCAATGTGAACTCATAAGTGTGGTGTGAACTGTAAAATTTGCTATTTTTTATGCTGCTCAAGAGCCTTCAAGGCATCTTCTTTGGAAGTATTTTTGAGCTCTTCAAATTTTTGACAGAAGAGTTCGGGGTTTTCAATCACAAGCCTACTTGGCTTTGATTGTTTTTCCCCAAGAACATATTTTGCTGAATTTATATAATTGCTCATATCTGCTTTGTTTTCATTGATGAGGGTATAAACTTGTACTTGAGTAAATCCATGGATAGCAACCAATAAATAAGAGTACAAAATACGCATATCTTTATAATTCAAGGAAATACATTCACGGCTTTCTTCGATTGCGTTGAAATACTCAAATTTCAAGCTATCATCGGTGATAACTCTTTTGAACGTCCAGCTATCTACTCCAACAGCTACTCCGTGTCTATCTCGCTCAGGTACAATCAAGATATGATCGTCGCTAGAGGATGAAGCTTTCTGAATTTTTAGGGCTAAATCGATATCTCTTGCTTTGGAAGAATCCCCTTGTATACCACCTTCGGCATTTGTATGGTCAAGGACAATGCAAGTTATTCCTTTATTGCGCAGTTTTTTCAAAAAAGCTAAAAAGGGCTTTGCCGAACGGTTATTATCATAGATTGATTTGTAATTATCAAAAATAATAACATCATACTGTATCAATTTTTCGTTATATGTTTGCAGCCAGTCATCGTCAAGTATTGTATCATAGTGCTTTGGATCTTCACAAAAAGAAAATGCATCAAAAGGCTTCTCAGCAGAGCTTGGCTCACCGTATGCATTCATCACTTTACGTGTAAGCTTATTCATCTTATCACCTGCCATTTCTCCATCAATATACAACACTTTTCTTTGCGCTACACACCGCCATGGACCGAGAGTTTTACCTTCCCTACTGAGTATGTACGCAAGAGTAAGCCCGAACATCGTTTTTCCTGTTTTCTCCGCCCCATAAATCCAAACAGTTGTGCCGCTTTCGATCAAAGGTTCCAGAAGAATTTCACGCTGTCTGTCGTGTCCAATAAAGTTTTGACCTGCCAAAGAAAAGCCGCTGTCTTCCATTATTATAGCATTTTCGTCTGACTCAATAAGCACTTCCTTTCTCTCAAGCATTTTTTCAATATTTATGACCCCTTTCGGTATGAAGCTTGGAGGATAAGGACTATGCACTTCCAGCGTAATATAGTGAAACTCAATTATTACAGCATGTTGCTTCGCAAGTCGTGAAAGTTCTTTCACCCATGCTTCCTCATAGTGATTTTCTTTATAATCAAATATAAGAGTTTTCCCGCTGAATAACGAAAAGTCAACCTCTGTAATATTTGCAATGCTTGGCGATATGCTTATAATGGCGTGTTTGTGAGGATTAAATTTTTCTCTAAATTCATGCACAACTTTTTCATTAGAGGCAACATAAATTCGTGGATGAAGCGAAATGTCTTGTAGATTGTAAACCATCGCCTTTTCGGGGCGATGGGGAAGAAAAAACAATTTTTCAGAATTACTGTGCCGCCAGTATGCATAGAAAATAGACACTGACTCGTTTTCATTGTTTGTATATACAAAGTTTATACCTACAAGATTGTCGGACTCGTTTTTATAATCGTATCGGGAAATGTCTTCTAACCATGGTTCGATGGCAAGAACATCAGCGGATAAAAGCGAGGTTAGTTTTATTGGGTTCATTTCTTGCGCTAATTTAGATGAATTTTCTTGTGATAAGGAGTAATTTTCTTTATGCTTGGTAATATGTGTGTAAATGTCATTTATGGAATTTTTGTAAGATTTTTCTTTTATTTCTGCATAGCAAGCAATGATATCTGCGTAAGTGTGGGTAGTCATAAAGCCTTGCGTGGTACTTGGCTTGAAATTCTCAAGATTTGCTCGCAAAGAAAAATATATCCTTCCTTTACTGAGGGGGACTTCGAACACACCCTCTTTGTACTCTCTTGCATCTGCTTGAAACAAGGCAGACAGAAGTTTTGCTGTGTGAATTACCAATGTCTTGAAAATCAAAGAGCGCTTATCAATATCATTTTGTGTAAGTGAGTATATGTCAACTTTATGAAATTGCTCCGGAGAAATGGGAAGATAATCTTCGAGATTTGGCTGTGATGTACCACTTGTTGCAAAGTGTACAGGTAAATTATTTTGTATCATGTTTTTTCCCTTGTGTCATGTTGATATTTGTGTCGGTATAGATTCCAAAGTCAATTTTTGATATTATTTCATTGTAAATTTCTTTCACTGTGTATTTGCTTCCATAAGTGCTACTTGCCAAATTGTCTTGTGAATGCCCAATAAATTCGTTGAACATTGTGATATTCCTGTCTCTGAGCCTATTTTTCTCACAGTATTCCACAAATGTATGTCTGAAAGAATGAAAGTTATGCTTTTCTTTCAAGTCCAAATCATTCAAAATGCGCGCAAAAAAATTGCTGATTGAGTGTCCGTATTTTCCACGATCCGTTTTAGTCAGCTTTGGGAAAAGTTTTTGCGAAGAGTTCGCCTTTTGCTCAGCGAGATAATCGAGAAATCCTGCTTCTATTATGTGTTGCGAAATTGGAACAAGCCTTGCCGCATATTTTGATTTGAGCTTCTTTTCGTTGTTTTCACCCGTGTTTATATCGATGTACCAATAGATGGTACCGCCTTCTTCAATCTTCTTGATGTCTGTAACGTCAAGTTGACATATTTCTTCAAGTCTCATGCCGGTATACAGAGCAATGCAGGGCACCCAGTAACGGGCAGGATTTTCGTTCATTTTTTCTTTGCATGCAAAAATAATTACAGGCAAGTCCTCTATTGCAAAAGAAAAAACTAAATCTTTGTTGCTACGATCGTCTTTCAAAGAAAGCCCTTTGAAAGGATTTGTGCTTTTGAAATGGTTTTCACGAATTGCCCACTCATACATTGAATTGATGGCTTGGATGATGACGTTGACTGTTTTTATCGATAACAGCCTCTCATGCTTCATGGCAATAATTTCATCGACCGTTTTGCTCGCATAAACTTTCTTATTCATTGACCCAAGTGGTAATTTTTGTAGTTTTTCACGCATTTCTCTTGCGCTTTCTCTATCGATGGAATCAATGGGAACATCACCGAGTATAAATGCCAAGTAGCGAAGACGGAGGAGATGGTCAGCTTTTGTATGCTCTTGCCATTTTCTGTCTTGGAGTTGATATTTTTCATATTTTGCTATTAGTTCTGAAACCAGCATAGACGTTCGTATTGTTTCGGGTTGTTTAGCAGGTATAGGGCTTAGAACGTGAATTTGCTCAGGAGCAACTGTTGCAACTGTTGCAACGTCAACAGTGTTTCCTAACTTCGTAAAGTCTATTGGGTATGCTATATGCGGCTCTTTTTTGTATTCATCGCCTTTATAGAAATTACCGTCAAGCCGTTCAAGTAGGCTTTGAAAATACATCGCCAAGGCTTTAGCGTACTCATTGACAACAAAATGGATATTGTTCCAAGAAATTTCGTTTTTTTGTACAAGCTTAGTTTTAGTAAAAACTTCTATAAATGCAGGAAGATAGTGCTCAACAGCACTATCATCGTTGACAATGTCTTTGTATGTTTCACGTTTTATCAAAGTGTTTTCACGGTTTTTTTCAATATCTTCACCGTCTTCAAGGGGAAGAACGTTGTGCGCAAAGATATTTCTTCCGTTTGTTTTACGGTTGGTTCTATCTTTCGTGTCTTGTTCTAACAAAAAAATAAGATACCCCATCATACGAAGACGAATATCATCAAAGTTGATTTCAGATTTATCCGGTAGATTGAGTAAATCATCACATTCAAGATACATGCCACTCCACTTGAAGGCCTTGTAATAACCTCTTCGCTTAGAAATGACACTCGCTTTATCCTTGTCAGATAAATTGCGCAATTGCGTTGTTATGAGCGGTGGCGAAGGCTCATATTCTTCTTTGAGCTTTGCCTGCATTTCGTCAAGCGAAGACAGTGAGGGAGATTTTTTTGTGGCTTTGACTGATGAAAGGTCAATTTCATCATCAATGTTGACCATGGGGATGTTTTTATTTTTAGCTCTTGCCATTTCTAAAGCCTCCATTTCCTCAATAAGACGAACATAGAGTTTTGTAGCTAATCTGCGAGCCTGTGGGAGCCTATGTACGAACAAATTGAGCCTTATCTCGTTGAAATCAACAAGGTAAGCAAATTTCTTAGGTATTCTGTACCTAAAATAATACGTGTTCCCCACCAAGTAAAGGTATGAAGGCGATTTATTCTTTTTTTGATTTTTTTCCATAAAAAAAGTCCGGTT
>CAYJPB010000102.1:0-3866 GCA_964371955.1 uncultured Desulfovibrionaceae bacterium
CGGAAGGATTGCCAACCGAATGTTAAAAAGTTCAATACTTTTTGCTCGTACCAATAAATACGAGACTAAACAAAATTTCCTAATCTTACGTACTATGCGTAAGGAAGCATTCTTTTAACAGCTGCTTCATTAGTGCTGTCAACGATTGCTGATTTTCCGAGGCGCATTTTTCTTTTCGCATTCTTCTTTGTAAGAATGTGACGCAAGTTTTGTTTGCGACGACGGAACTTACCACTGCCTGTGACTTCAAAACGCTTTGCCGCTGAGCGACGAGTTTTCATCTTTGGCATGAGAGCTCCTTAATTTTCTCGATTATTCGAGTGATAAATATCTTCACACAATGTGAGAACAAGTTTTATTGCACAGTTCTCAAGAAAACACAAGCTTTTTTTTTGCTCTTTAAGCAAAAAATTTAATAAAAAATGGGGGAAATTCCCCCATCTGTATGCGAAAGAAAAATAAGTGGATTTTATTATTCTTTTTGTAGGTTGTCCATAATTTCATTGAGTCCGTTTGTGAGTTTTGAAAGCTCTTGAATTATCTCATATGAAGCGGCGGCACTGCTTGCAACTTTTGCTGTGAGTTCATTTAATTCGTCTGTGCTGTGGTTAACTTCCTCAAGCGTAGTTGATTGTTCTTCGCTTGCTGTCGCGATGGAAAGTGTTTCTCCGGCGGTATTTTTTACCATATTTTCAATGTCTTCCAAAGATTTACCCGCATCACTGACAACTGAAACCGAACTTGCGATAAAGGAAACGGTTTCCCCAATTGCCGCCATATTATTATCAGTACCGTGCTGGATTGTTGAAATTGTATCTCCGACTTCCTTTGTTGCTTGCATGGTTTTTTCTGCCAGTTTTCGCACTTCATCGGCAACAACGGCAAAGCCTCTTCCCGCATCTCCTGCGCGTGCCGCTTCAATGGCGGCATTGAGAGCAAGCAAATTTGTTTGATCGGCAATGTCAGTGATGATATTCATTATTTGTTCGACACCGCTTGCTTGTTCGCGCAATACGGCAAGGCTTTCTTGTGTGGCAAGAGCTTTGTTTTCGATTTCTGTCATATTGCTTACAAGCTTGAAAACAAGTTCTTTTCCTAATTGCGCTTCTTTTCGCGCGTTTTCTGCAAGGCTTGCCGTGCGCGTGGTACTGCTGGCAACACCGGCAATTGTGTTGCTGATTTCTGTAATTGCGGTGGCAGTACCAACAACTCGTTGTTGCTGTTCTGCTGTGCGATGCCCTGTTTCTTCCGCTTCAGATGCAAGACGTTCTGCTGTTTGTGTGAGTTGATCGATAATAGTTTTCATAGAAAGAGCTGTTTGCTTTGCGCCGTCACGTTGCGCGTATTTTGCTTGAATATTTGCCTGTTCAGCTGCTTCTTTCGCTTTTTGCGCATCATCAAGGGCGTGTTCCGCTTCTTTTATTTTGGCATTTGCTGTATCAATAAGCTCAACTAACTTATTTACCATGCGCTTAAGGCTGCTGTGTAATAGTTTGAGTTCTCCATTGAACATGTGGGAATCTTCGGGCATTGCGTGCAAATCGCCTTCGGCAACTTCGTGTGAAGCTTGTACAAGTGTTGCTATGGGTTTTGCTATAGAGCTTGCAACAACCCAAGCGGCGGCAAGCAATATAACAGCAATAACTACGCCTATTTGTGCAATGGCGATAATAACACTTTGTGCACCCGCAAAAACTTCAGCTTTTTCTTGAAGCATAATAAGTGACCAGCCGTAATCGGTTGTCTGCACTGAAGCAAGCCATGCTGTTCCGTCGATATCGACTTCCATATAGCCTTCGCCCATTGCTTGTAATTGCGCCAAAACTGTGCTTGCATCACCGGGAATATCTTCAACCATTTTACCGAGCCAGCGTTCATTTTCGGGAATATTGCTTCCTGAATTTCGTGGATCGCTCACAACCTGCCCCCAGTGATCGAGCAAGAGCACATAGCCTGTTTCGCCCACTTGCACGGAACCTGTTTCTTCTGTGAGTGTAGTCAAGGTAATATCAAGGGCCATAACACCCTCTATTGTGCCCCTTTGAGAGCGTATGGGGGTTGCTACAGTACATACGGCTTGACCATTGTCTGAAATATACGCTTCTGTGATGATGCTACTATTTGCGCTTACGGTGTCGATATACCATGGGCGCCTAGACGGATTGAAGCCGGCACTCATCATATCGTTCGGTGCTTGAGTGATGCCACCCTCATTGTTGCTCACATACACAAGCATATAGTCCGGATACGCTTCATGTACACCCAATAACTCTAGATAGATTTCTCGTTCGGAAGTGGGAAGGCTTTCACCGTTGGTTGTGACACTTTGTGTTGTGTTAACATAAGAAGTGATGGTGTTTATGTTCTCTGTCACAAGCGAGTCTTCGGCAATCATTTCTGCCATGGAAGTAGAAGAAGAAAAGAAGTTTCCCATAAAAGCTTCCATTCTTTCGAGTTGTGCTGTGCTGTTTGCCTTGTAGTTTTCTACAAAAACAGCACTCATTTCAAAATAGGCAACAGCCAAAACTCCGCCAATCGAAAGAATGACGGATGCAAACATAGCACATAAAATTTTACTGCGTATATTCATAAAAACTCCTTGAAACGCCGATGTGTTATAGTATTTCACACACATAAAACATAATACATGAAGAAAGAAATGTGTATTATAAACAAATGCTTATAATACACATTATGTGTTGTGGTTGGAAATTAAATACTTTCTAAGAATTCAATTTCAGAAACTGTGAGTAAGCGTTCCAAATCCAGAAGAATAAGTAGTTTGTCGTTTAGTTTTCCGACGCCTCTTATGTACTCTGAATCAACTCCGGAGACAACTGCCGGTGGTGGTTCCACCGTTTTCATCGGCACGCGTAGCACTTCTGAAACTGAATCGACAATGAAACCTACAAGCAAATCTTTAATTTCAATAACAATAATACGTGTATTACTGTCGTGCGTTTTTCCGGGCATACCGAAGCGTTTACGCAAATCTATAATAGGAATTACTTCTTTACGTAAATTAATCACGCCCTCAACAAAATCCGGAGCACGCGGAATTTTTGTGGTTTCCATAATAACGATAATTTCTTTGACATCAAGAATATCAACGCCAAATTCCTCTGCGGCAAGACTAAAAGTGACAAGCTGTAAAAGGTCGTCATCAGGTCTGTGATCTAAATCCATAGTATATCCTTTTCATAAGTTTTTTTAAGAAAATTACATCGCTCATGTTTGTAGTATCGGCAGAATGTTTCAAAAGTATAGGGTAGAGTAGTAAAATAATTGAGACCTTTGCACATATAATTCTGTAAAAAAATGTTACTCCACATTAATTCAAATGTTTTTTCAAAAAAAATTGTGCAGAGATCTCAAATTAAGAAAACCTCCACTTCATAGATATTTCAGATAAATTATGCTGAAAATACTTGATATGCGGAGGTTTTGTTCTTCACAAAAGTGTTATCCTTTTGTGTTGTATTGATTTATTCAGAGTAGACTGATGGTGTATTTGGGTCTGTCAAGGTGGTATCAAGCGGGTAGAGAGTAATCATGGTTCTCTTGTCGCCAAAACCGAGAGCACCGGGATACGTTACAACACATACAACCAAGTCAAGAACACCGTCGTTGTTAGGATCGCCGATTTCAAAGTCTGCTACAGTTCCAGTTATTCTGCGCGTTTTCCACAATAAGCTGAGTCCAATTCCGTCCCATACCATAGAATGAATTTCACCGGCAGGGTAGTTGCGGAAGTTGTTGAAGAAAGTTGCCGCTGTTGAAATTGGTTTATTTGTAAGCAATTCAAGAATTCCGTTATTGTCTAAGTCAATAGTTTCCATACGCATGGGGATAAAGTGATAATCGAA
>CAYJPB010000102.1:3876-7305 GCA_964371955.1 uncultured Desulfovibrionaceae bacterium
CGATCATACTGTCATTATCTGCTCTCATCTCGCCGTCAGCAAGTTTGATATAGGCATTTCCGCCTGAGAAAATATCATCTGTTTCGTGCAAGCGGTCATCAAGTGATGAAAATACGCGTATTCTTTCGCTTTCGTTGAAAAGAGCGATTTTATATCCTGCAGGATCGTTGGCATCCGGCAAATAGGTGAAATTGAAAATATTTGCATCTGAAGGAAGGTTTGGTAAGCTTGGGCCTTGTGAATATTCACCGGGGCTTACATACAATTCAAACACAGCACCACGGTAGATTGTTCTTTCGTTATAACTTTGTGCGATAAGCATATCACGAGTTGTTCCGGGAATTCTTGCGGTATTGAGATAATAGGGGATACGTGTTTCGTATTCGATAAAACTTCCGTTATTGTATTCAAGTATAATACCTAAGGGACGGTTTTCAAAATCGTTTATGGTGGAGATGGCTATAAGTGTTTTTCCGCCCTGCTCAAAAGTGCGTACTGCAAGTGTTCTTGAGCCTGAAGGCAATCTGTATTCGCCCATAGATCTCATAGCGCCGTTATTCCATGAATAGAAGTATACATCTCTTCCATCTTCTGCAAGAATAAAGTCGGTTCCGCCATCATTGTCGATATCACCCATTGCCATACTTACAGTAGCAAATTCAAGCGCTTGGCTCATCATTCTTTGATCGGAAACTTGTCCTTGATAACGGAATTCGGGGTTGAGATAAATGGAATTGTTGCCTGTTTCATTTACAATAAAGTCACCTGAAAGCGGAGTTGTGCCGGAAGAAGACATTGATGGATTGGAAATGATACGTCCGAAAACTTGACGGCTGAAAGCGTCGGCTAAGAGTTGTAATTCTGTGATAAGATTATCAACACTGGTTGAGGCGGCGTTTTGCCAAATTTGCCCGTTTGTATCAAGTGCAGACATGTCAATGCTTGCTTGATTGCCTACGATTGTTATATTTCCAAAGAAAATATAATCAGCTTGCGAGCTTCTCAAAAGAGCTTCTGCCTCTGTGCGGTTTTCTGGCGCAGTTGCATTTGTGATATTTTCTTGATTTGTAGAAGTTTCGTATTGTTCACTCCAAAAAAGTCGTGAAGTAATCATATTGGGGATTGCTTGTTCAAGGTACGAATACTGCGCATCTCCAAGAACATTGAATGGTGCAACAACATAATTGTCCACGGCAAAAGCCTCAGTGGAGAATGCTTGCGTTGTGAGCGTAAACACGCTACAAAAACAAAAGAACATCGACACAAAATTTTTTTTCATAATTATTCCTCTTAATAAAGATAAGCTCCGCAGAGCATAATGCCAAAATTTTAGAAACCATAACAGGAAAAAAAGGAAAACACAAATGAATTTTAAGCGCTCTTTCAGAATTGTTTCAAGTGAAGAAAATATCAAGCAAATTCAAGATATTGAAGGCATTCTTGAGGCGGAAAATTACACTTTTGAGCAGGATATTTTCTTTCCAAACGCAAGAAAATGTACGCATGAGCCAAAGGCACTCGGTTCATCATTGGCGCATTATTTTGGATATATCTATATTCAAGATAGGGCTTCTATGTTGCCCCCCATTGCTCTTTCGCCTGAAAAAAGCGCAATTGTTCTTGATATGTGCGCAAGCCCCGGCAGTAAAACAAGCATGCTTTCACATATGCTTGACGAAAAAGCTTTGGTGATTGGTAATGAACCAAATTCCACACGTCTTGCCAATTTGCGCAGAAATCTAGAGCTTATGCAATGTTTCAATGCCGTTACCTGTAATTATTCGGGAGAAAAAATTCCCCTTGCCGATAAAAGTTTTGACTACATTCTCCTCGATCCCCCTTGTTCAGGCTGGGGCACCATCGACAAAAATCCGAATGTCAAGGAAATTTGGACTGTAGAAAAAGCAAAAAATCTAGTAGATTTACAAAGAAAATTACTTTCCGAAGCGGCACGACTTCTTAAAATCGGCGGGCAAGTTGTGTATTCCACATGCACAACAAATATTCAAGAAAATGAAGAGCAAGTGCAATTTGCCGTGGAAAACCTTGGCTTAGAGCAAGAAGAACTTTTAGTGCTTGACGGCTTTGATGTGTTGCCACCACAAAAAAATGTAAAAAATGTTTGGAGACTTGACGTAAAACATAATGATACCCAAGGCTTTTTTGTGGCAAAATTTACAAAGAAAGAACATATTCCTCAAGAAAGAAGTCTTGAAAATATTCAGGAGTCCAAACATTTTGAAATGGCTCATCTCCCACAAATTGACTCAGAAAACGGTGAGGCGTGTATTTTTGGCAAAAATGCCTATTTTGTTCCGCATAAAGCAAGGGCGCTTGCCGAAGAAAATAAGCATTTCAAATTTCAAGGCATGCAAATAGGCAAAGCAAGTCTTGATAAAACCATTATTTCTCCACGTTTGCGAGTGTACGAACATTCTGCTGCGCGTGATGAGGCAATACACTTTGAAACAAAAAATGACTTACAGATAATTTACGGACTTCTCAACGGGCAATCGCTCGATTGCGAAAAGAAATCTACCCTTATTCCTTTTTATTGGAAAGATTTATACCTTGGAAACCTTACGAAAAAAGGAAAAAGATTGCTTTGGACAATTAAGTAAAATGCTATATAATAAATAAAATCAATATATTAAAGAAAATTTAAAAAATTTCATTAATTTCTCTTGAAAAATTAATGAAATTATCTTACAGTGTTGGAAATCATAATTTGCTTAAAGGCGGAACAGCATTATGGAGAACATACCCTACAAAGCGAGCTTATTACATTTTATGGATCCCGAACTGTATTCAAGGCAACAAAGTTCACAAAAAGCAAAGAAAAACATCCACGTACATATTGCGACCGACCCCTATATGAAGATTGGCGATGTGGCAAAGCTTTTTGATCTCAACACTTCCGTTCTGCGTTTTTGGGAAGATAAATTCGAACAACTTAGCCCCACGCGCACAAAATCAGGGCAAAGATTGTATTCCGAGCAAGACATAGCTTATGTAAAAGAATTGAAAAAGCTTTTGCATATAGATAAGCTCACCATCGAGGGTGCAAAGAAAAAACTCGATAAAAGCTCTGCTTCCGTGAAAGCTTTACCCAAGAAATTTACCAAACAAAATTCACAAAAAGTAAAAGCTCTCTCTCTCAATGATGAAATTGCTTTTGAAACAAAGAAAAAACCTTCAGCCTTTGCCGCACTCAAGCCCGAAGTTCTTAGACTTCTTAAAGACGAATTGCTTGAGCTTAAAAGCTTATTGGCCTGTTAATTTTTCAAAAAATCATAATAAACTTCACCTATCCCTAGAGCCGTCGCAACTAATGTTGAGCCTGCTCTAGTCCTTTATCGTATTCAAAAATCAACCCCCATTTACTATCGGGTGGCAGGCAAAAGCCTGACCTATTCTTGCTTTTTGCAC
>CAYJPB010000103.1:0-7295 GCA_964371955.1 uncultured Desulfovibrionaceae bacterium
CAGGTTGATTCCAAAGTGTAGGAACGCCACCAACGTTAGTAATCAATTTTGTGATTTGTTGCATATAGATATCTTCTTCAACTTCCATGTAATACCCAGGAACAAGAACGAAAACATAGTCACCCATGCTACGAATATCTGTGCTTGGAACTGTTGCGGCAAAAGCAGGTGCGCTTGAACCGGGGTTTGTCCAAGTAATTTCTTCAAGATAACCCATCAAATCAATTCTTTCAGGTGCGTTTTCGCCTCTTTGGTGAAGTGCGTAAAATTCTTCAATTCCGCCCATATCCATCATGTGGCCGGCTTCTGCTGGGTGAGTGAAAACCATACGCATGTCCATATCTTCAGCTCTTTCCATTGATGTTTCAGGTGTGTACATCATCATAAAGTGAGCGTTAGCAGGAGCTGCCATTGAAATAGCTGCCAAAAGACCTAAAGAAGCAATGATACCTTTGTTCATATTATTCTCCTAATATGAGTTAGATTGTTATAAATAATAAATTAAGTTCTATATTACAAACCTAATTTACAAAAAAATTTATTATAAAATTATAAAACAATATTTTCGCCATCAATAACGATTGAATGTCCTTCACCGGCATTCAATTCAACTGCATAATCGCCTTCAGGCATATCGATTGTGAGTTCTGCATTAGAGTCTAAGGCAGTAGTTTCAATAATATTGCCTTCACCGTCTAAAACATTTACTTCAACGCCGGCAGCTGATGAACCGTCAGAAAAACCGCCTTGACAGTACACTGTGCCGTCGCCGTTGTCATAGCAATCAAAAATGGGGCTGTGAGCCAATGCCATTGAAGGAACAGCCAATACTGCTGCCAATGCTGTGGATACTAAGATTTTTTTCATATAATGCTCCTAAATAATTTGTTTTTTATAATATCACTTTCTAACTAGTGTTGTCTACAGCATTTTACGTATTATGACAACACTAGCGAAAATGTTTATAACTATTTTTTGAGGTACGGAGAAAATCCGTGCGTATCAGAAACACGATTTGGGATAAAGCCCAATGCAACCACCAAGAAGACACAAATTGCGTAGAATGTCCACATTGCTTGCACACCTGTGAGTCCAAGATAGGTACCGCCGCTGAATACAAGTGTTGCAATTGCAAGCCCGATTGTCATTTGGAATACTATTGAGAACAGCATCCAACCCGTTGTTCCTGTTTGTTGTCTTAGCATCATAGATGCTGCAAGGCACGGAGGGTAGAGCGCCATAAAGAGCATGAGTGAGAGGGCATGTAAAGGTGTGAAACCGGATTGTTCAAAGTTTTCACCCACATCAGAACCTTCAAAGCCATACAGTGCACCCAAGGTTGCCGCAGAATTTTCTTTCGCCGCTAAAGCTGAAAGAAGGGCGATATTGATTTTCCAGTCAAAACCGGCACCGGCAGTCAACCACTCGAGTGATTTCCCTGCTCTGCCCAAGAAAGAATTTTCAAAACGTTCTTGACTTATTGCATTACGCAATGTTTTTCTTCCTGAATCAAGCGGACGTAATGCATTTGACAAAGCAACACCGTCTTCACCTTGTCTCAATACTATTGAGGCAAACATTGGAGAAGTTGCTAAGGCTTCTTCGTTAATTCTGTCAGATTCTTCTTGTGTTATAAGGCGAAGTATATCTTCTCTTGTGAACTCATCGTCATAACCCGTGTTCGCCACAACCGTCATAAAAGTATCTTCCAATCGTGTTTGCTCGCCTTCGTAATACGCCATACGGTCTTCGGGAAGTCCGGGATACGTCACAAGCAAGAACACAACTGTTGAAACAACCATAACGATAGTAAGAATTTTCTTGATGAATACCCAAATACGTAAAAATGTTTCTTGTAATACATTTCGCACAATCGGCATATGATACGCAGGCAATTCAATAATAAAAGGCGCTGAGGGGCGAGTTGACAAAATTGTCAAATTCAAGAGTTTTGCGACAATCAATGCAAGTAAAAGTGTTATTGTTCCCATAAAAAACATTGTGCTTCCTGCTTCATTAGCGAAGAAGCCGCTTATCATCAACAAATAAAGAGGCACTTTTGCAAGGCAGTTCATCATCGGCACAACCAAGATTGTTGTGAAGCGCGCTCTTTCATCGGGAATTGCTTTTGTTGCCACAACGCCCGGAATTGCACAACCACCTACATACACACCGCCTAATATCAAAGGCAAAGTCGATTGACCGTGTAAGCCGTAAGTATGGAAAACTCTGTCCAGAATAAAGGCAATACGCGCCAGATAACCACTGCTTTCCAAAATAGCCACGAAGGAGAACATATAGTTCTTTGTCAAGGAAAAAGTTTGGTTAATTAAATTTAAGTCTATCAAGTGAATTTTAAAATTCTCTTAATCCTCGATTTATCTTTATTTCTTGTTGCATAGTATCTTTTTGTAATACAAATAGTTTTATTTCTCAAATTATATTTGATAAAATTAATTGACTTTTATTAATAAAAATACTATATTTCTTTTCAAGAAACGACAAAGACACGCCATTCTGATTTGACTGAAAAAATTTTTCAAACCAGTGAGGTTTTTGTATGCGAAGCATAAAAACCAAATGAGAATAACATGACTACAAGGGGAACAATTTGAATCCTATACAAGTAATATCGTCACTCCATACGCTTATTGACATCAAGCAACCAATCTTCTTGTGGGGAGCGCCGGGAATTGGAAAAAGTCAGATAATTTCACAAGTTGCAAAAGACAAAGGTTATAATCTTATAGATATTCGTGCGGTCTTGCTTGATCCTGTTGATTTGCGAGGTTTGCCTCGAATCACTTCTGAGGGGCAGGCAACGTGGTGTCCTCCATCCTTTTTGCCGAAAGAAGGCAGTAATGACAAAGGTATTGTTTTTCTTGATGAACTCAATGCCGCTCCTCCCCTTGTGCAGGCGGCGTGCTATCAATTAGTTCTCGACAGAAAAATTGGCGAATACACACTTCCTGACGGTTGGACAGTTATTGCCGCCGGAAATGGCGACAAAGACAGAGCTGTCACCCACCGTATGCCTACAGCCCTTGCAAACAGAATGGTGCATATCGACATGCAAACCTCGCTCGATGACTGGCTCAAATGGGCTGAAAAAGCACATATACGCAAAGAAATTATTGCTTTTCTTCGTTTCCGTCCAAAACTTCTCCATGACTTTGATCCACAATCTGCAAGCAAGGCCTTTGCTTCCCCTCGTTCATGGGAATTTGTGTCACGTATTCTCGATGCAAACCCACACGAATCTGTGGAGTACGAACTCTATCAAGGCACTGTCGGCATGACTGCGGCTACGGAATTTATCGGGTTTTTACGGATTTGGAGAGATTTGCCCACTGTTGAAAATGTCATTACTTCACCGTCAACCGTTGAAATTCCTGCCGAACCTGCCACACTTTATGCACTGAGTGAAGCCCTCGGTTCAAAGACAACACAGCAAAATATCGAAAGTATTGTCACTTATGCATTGCGTATGCCTGTAGAATTTTCCGTTCTTTTATTGCGTACTGCCGTCTGTCAAGACGAAAGCCTTGTCCACACGCCCGCATTTACACATTGGGCGCAAAAAAACTCCCATGTTCTTATGTAAGCAGAATACTATGAGCAATACACAAAGTCATAAAAACATTCAAGAAAACTATGAAATGGAAGCTTTGAACCGCATGCAAAAAGCAAGGGCAGAACTTCTTTTCTCACACCCATTTTTTGGCTCATTGGCTCTAAAGCTTGAACTTAAATCAGATAAGAATTGCCCAAATTTTTGGACGGATGGCAAAACTCTCGCGTATAACCCGTACTTTGTCTCTGTGCTGTCAAACGAGCATCTAATCGCATCACAAGCGCATGAGATATTGCATCTGGCCTGTAACCATCACATAAGACGTAAAGGGCGAGATGAAAAATTGTGGAACAAAGCCTGCGATTATGCAATAAACAGCCTCCTCAATGAAGCAGGTTTCTCTTTGCCTGAAAGTTTTATCGAACACGATAAAAGTTACGATGATATGAGTGTTGACGAGATTTATATTCATCTTGCAAGCCTGTATGAGCAAGATATACACGGCGGTGCAGAAAGTGCACAAGTAGCTGAACAAACAGATAAAAGTCAAGACAGTGCAGGCAGTGGCTCACTCGATAACAGCTCTGCCGACCTAAAAGAAAAAGAGGAAAGCAAAACTTCTCAAAACGACAAAGACGAAGGCGAAGAAACTAAGAGTAAAGAGCAAAATACAGTTCAAGAAGCAAAAGAACTGAGTGATAACAGCAATGAAAAAGGGAAAAAGCAAAGTGTATCCGCTTCATTTTTTGGAGAGATAAAAGATCACCCTCTCCTTTCTGAAAATACTAACGACAACACGCAAAAAGCGGAGCAAGAATCTCTTATACAAATCACTCAAGCTTTACAAAGTTCAAACGATCAAGGCGATATCCCTTTGGGAATATTGCGTTTCTATCAAAAAGCCATACGTCCACAACTCGATTGGCAAGCGCTTTTGCAAAGGTTTATCGAAAGTTGCAATGATGGAGATTTTACATGGTCAAGCCCTAATAGACGCTATATTTCGCAAGATATTTATCTGCCCTCACGCAAAGAACCAAGAATCCAAGTGTTGGCGCTTGCAATTGATGCTTCCGGCTCTGTCGATGATAAGCTGCTCTCAAAATTTTGCTCAGAACTTGAAAGTATTTTAGAGGCTTATGATGCAACACTCTTCATAATGTATCACGACACAAAAGTACAAAAACACGAAATCTATTCTCGTGAAGATCGCCCTCTCAAAATTTTTATACACGGTGGCGGCGGCACAAGTTACAAAGAAATTCCCAACTATCTGGAAAAAGAAAATATTCAACCTTCATGCCTTTTGTGGTTTACAGATTTTGAGTGCAATCTTTTTCCCGAAGAACCACCCTACCCCGTGCTCTGGATTTCAACAAGTACAGAAAAACAGACATTACCTTTCGGTGATGTAATACAATTATTATAATAGACTATAAGGAGTAAATTATGAAAATCGAATGGAAAATCATTAAAGAAAGAGGGAACCTGCGCCCTACACTTTCCTATTCGCTCAGCATTGAAAAATTTGAAAAAGCCTTGGCCTTACCGCCTGTAATAATTCAATCTACCATTCCGGAACCCATAGAATCGTGGAGAGGGTATTGCTATCCGAATGTAGATGAAAGATTAGACACTCCTTTATATAAAGGAGTGTATCGCCTTGAATTGGTTTCACATAAAGGCGGTAATTGGACACAAAAACTATGCTTGCCGTGGAGAGAAGATAATTTCTATCCCGAAGTGGAGGAATCGTTCAAGCTTTTACGTGCCGCTTTTGAAGAAGAATTACAAAAGGCTAACGCTTCACTTCCTATGAATGAAAGCGCCTATTTGCAAATATCTGATGGGGCAAGTCAAGAAATTGCTCCCTCCGTGCTGGCTGAAAAATTCCTCAACTTTGCTCGACGTGAAGCAAGCACTGCATAAAAATTTTTATGGCAAGAGTTAGCAACAACTAACTCACATCTTTACAAACCTCTAACCCAAAAAATAAGGAAAAAATATGATTACAAGATTTGGAACAGCAAGCGAAATGATAGTGCAAGAAATTGAAGAAAATAATGCCCCCTTAGTGATGGCTATCGATCAAAGAGGCTTATATCTTACGCACAAAAGATACCTTGACAAAAATTTATCCGATCCAAACAGGATTTCGGATCGTAAGCTAATGGAAAAACGAATCAATGCTTTAGGTTTTGATTATAAAACAGTTTTTGAAGAAAATAAACACTTAATTCAAGATCTTCCAAAAGAAAAAGCGGCTAAAATCAACCCACTTAAAGCTTCTAAGCGTAGCATGAAGAAATAATGAAGATAAAATAATACATACGTTTCGGCGTGTGTAATATTTTCATGCAAATAAAGGTTTCAAAAATGTATGGCCTCTGCACAATAAATTATGCAGAGGTCTCATTTTTTGGTTTATCTCAATTTTGCGTCGGTCAAACGATTATTCTCCCAACTGAGCAATGAATAATTGGGGGAAGCTGTTTGTCATTGAAGAGCAAATTACTCTATAAGGCTTTATTAATATCTTCTGCCCAAGAGGCAATGTCGCTTTTATTATCGCCGGCATCCCCCTCAAGTTTTAACCCTTCAACAATGACAGTTGCATTGACTTCTTTACACTTATCTTCAATAAAATCTACCGCACCACAGTAAAATTCATAAGAGGTGTCGCCGGAGGCAAATGCTGCACATTTCTTGCCTTCAAGTCCCATTTTATCAAAATCTTCGGCAAGTTCGTCAAAATCACCTTGCATTTCAAGGCTGTCAATTCCCCACGCGGAAGCACCCATAAGCACACAGTCATAACCTTCTGCAAGGTTTTCTGCTTTTACAGAGCCTGCGCTTTGACAATCAACTTCATGCCCTTTTGCTTTCAATTCATCACGTACCATTTCTGCAATAGATTCAGTGTTTCCGGTTTCTGAGCCGTATACTATTCTAACTTTAGCCATGTAATACCTCTCTGAGTTTTATTTTAATTATTTTGTTTGACGAATCAAACTTTCATATAAAATATAAGCTATGCTGTGAGTTGTCAAGTATTTTTTTTTAATCAAAAAAACAATACAAAGATATTCAATTTTCGTTTACCAAAATTTCTATGAGATAGATTATTCGACTGTCCTAGAGCATTTGCAATAAAAGATAAGCCCTTGCAAATACTCTAGAGACTTCATTTGGGCATAGCCCCTTTATACAATAGGTAAAGTGCAAAATTGAAGAATAGGTCAGGCTTTTGCCTGCCACCCGATAGTAAATGGGGATTACTTTTTGAATACGATAAAGGACTAGAGCAGGCTCAACATTTGTTGAATTTGCTATTCTTCAACTTTTTCCACTATTTATATAAATATTATGAAAAGCGCTCTTTCTGAAGTCCCACTGAAGTCCCGCCTTTAATTTGGTTGGGGCTTCTTGGTATGAGTCGATATATTTTTTATTATGTGTTTGTTATGCTTTCCGCGAATTTTTGACTGTAAAAATCTCACGAAAAAGTACATTGGCTTTCAGCCTTTGGCGACCGCTCTCTAAAAATCGACTTTCCAAAACAAATACATGAAGAAATCAATTATTCACACTCGCCATGAAATTTAATATAGCCTTTAGTTTGGCATTGTCAAGTTTTGTGTCGATAGATAAACATTCCTAGAAAAAAGAGTAATCCACTTAAATCAATTACGGGATATATACTTTAACATATTTTCGCTCT
>CAYJPB010000104.1:0-7241 GCA_964371955.1 uncultured Desulfovibrionaceae bacterium
CATATTTTGGACGAATATCAATCCATAATATTTTGGCTTTATATTTTAAAATGCTGTGTTGCATATTAAAACCTCTCTTTTGAATAAAGATTCTTTGTTATATATTCGTGCCTTTTAGCATCGAAATGTTTAACCTCAATTATTTGAGATAATTGACGTTTATTTTCTTTGTTCTTTTCCATAAATACGATTAAATCAATCGCTCGTCCTATAAGCCGCCTTTTTTCGCCATTGCCTGCTTCTTCCACAAGTTCTTCAATCCTTTCAAGGGCTTCTTCCGCACCGTCGGCATGGAAAGTTCCTATTCCGCCGGGGTGGCCTGTATTCCATAATTTGAGAAGTTCAAGAGCAGAACCGTCACGCACTTCGCCAACCAAGATTCTTTTTGGTGCATAACGCATGCAAATTCGTGTGAGATTTCGCATGCCTATATTTGCAAGTTCGGAAGTGAGAAAGAAAACAGTATTCGGGCTTTTTGATTGAAGTTCCGCCGTGTCTTCTAAGATAAGAAGTCTGTCGTTCGGGCAAAGCGTGTACAATTCGTTGATAACAGCGTTCACAAAAGTTGTCTTTCCCGAGGATGTTCCGCCGACCACCATGATATTTTTGCGTGATACAATGGCGTTTTGAATAAGCGGAATGACTTCTTTTGTGATTGTTCCGCTCTCGATATACTCGTCCAAACTTATAATTTTATTCGCTTTCTTTCTGAGTGCAAAAGACGGAGCAATCACAATCGGAGGATACGTTCCCTCAAAACGTGAGCCGTCCAGAGGGAACGAACCTTCGACAACGGGGCTGAGCGCTCCCACCGTGACATCAAGCGAGGAAGCGACAAGAGAAAGAATAATTTTCGCCTGTGAGAGCGGAATTTCCCCAATACATTCTTGCTCTTGCCCATACTTCTCAATCCATAACTTGCCGTCAGGATTGAGCATAATTTCGATGACGTCCTTGTCGTGCAAGGCATTCATAATCAATTCACCGCAATTATGCTCAAGATTCTTCAATAATCTGTCATTCAAGGCAGTTTTCAAGGCTAACTCCAAAACATGGCGGCAATGTTCAAAAGGACAAGCAAGCCTATGATTATGCACGTACTTCTGAGCTGAACTTGCAGTTCCGTGATTCGTGCCGTCTGCCTTTCCGTGATTTTAACAAGCCCCTCAGTCGATACCTTTTTTAGCGTTCTGTGCACTTCTTCCGTGGTATTCATTGTTTCTTCGGTGAAATCCTTTGCCAAGTCTGCATAGACGTGTTTGAGGGCAAGCATGTATTTGTCTTGCTGTGCTTTGTTTTCCGCCATAAAAGCGTTCAAAATCGTCACTATCAGCAAGACGGGGTCGTCCTTTGGGACGGCAGTTTCGTTTTGCTTTGCAAGAAGCGCCTGCACATCCCCGATTGACATGCCTAGCCCATCGGGGAAGTAGCTGTCTTCCTGCACCTTTGTTGCATTCAAACTAAATTCTTCATTTATATCCATATATTACTCCTTGTTTTCTTTTAGGGAAAATTTTTCATCAAAAAGCATTACCCCTATTAGGGTTTGCAAAGGGAATTATTCCCTTTGCCCCCGCCGGAGGCGAATACTATTTTTGTCAACTTCCTATCCCTAAATTAGATTTGCACTTTCAATCAACTGATTGATTTGTTTCCAATATTTTTTCAATCGCGAACGGACAGCAATATGCTTTGAATTGTCGATTCCCGATGTGAATGACTGCCTTTTGCTGAAAAGCTCTTCCAAATCCTTGCCAATCAAATCTTTGTTGCCTGTAGGAAGTTCAATAATTGCGTGGATTTGTTCGCTATATTCTTTGTAGCATTTGAATTGCGTGAAGCCCTTGCCGTCCACTTCCACCGCTCCGAAAAATGGATTGAGCCACACGACAATCTTTGAATGCGCAAAGCCATGCGCCAACTTCACAAAACCGTCAACGGTATCCACAACGCCTTGACCGCCTGTAATGACCGTATGAAAGAAAATCTTGTGCCCGAAATCCTGCAAAGCTTCGAGCATGTCATTCTCTTGCATATACGCTCCCAATGCGACAAAAGAGCTTGCGCCGTTATCAACGACGATATGAGAATTTTCCTTTGCATGAGCCAATTCTTCAAGCATTTCATCGAATTTGCGAGAGTCAATATTCCCGTCAAACTTCAACATATCAATGCGCTTGACGTTGAAATCCTTGTAGCCTGAAAGCGTGTTGTTCACGGGGTCGGTGTCGTATGCAAACACCTCATACCCTTGACTTTCAAGCGATTGATAAAGCATTGACGAAATCATCGACTTGCCGACTCCACCCTTGCCCTGTAAACTAAAATGTATTGTAGCCATTTGAAACTCCTAAATAATTTCGTCGGTTTTGAATTCTTGTTTTCCGAAAGAAGAGTCTTGCGAGTTATTTTTTCTTCTTTCCCCTTTTTCCGCTTTTTCACTTTGTTGCTTGTTTGAATCTTCTTTTTCTTTTTGAACAGCTCTCACTCGTGTCAGATTGACTGTTCTTGACTCACGCATAAGTTCGGCTAAACGTGAATATGAAAAATTTATAAGCTTCTCCTTACGGAGAATTTCGTAAATATTCGTCATAAGATAGCCTTGCTCGGTAAGTTCATCTATGCGCCCTTTCAATGCCAAAAATTCAACTCTTGCAAATCCTGTTTTTATCCGCTTCTTTTTCATCTGCAATACCTCCAATTTCTGAATTTCTAAACCAAATCAAATAATCAACAATATTCATGGACTGTAAAACTGAAACCTTTGGAATCAAACCTTTGCGAAATAAGCTCATATAAAGCCCATAGGCAATAGAGCTTTCTCGCGGATGAGGGGGTGAAAAATAGTTTTTGAAATCATCAAAGCTCTCTTTGATAAGTTCTACCTCTGCCTTATGCCTCTTCTCTTCTTCCTCCTCCTGTTTGCGCTTTTGTTCAAAGTCTTCAAAAACATAATTTTTTATGTCGACGACAGCTCTTGCCTCTTTCTTTTCAACAGCATTTTGAGGGACATCTTCCCATCGCAAATCGTTGAAAAAATTATGAAGTTGTGGAATAAATCTTCCACATTCTTTTTGCCATTGAGCGGTATTTTTGAAAAATTCTACCGCCCCTTGAAAGATGGAAATTGTTGGAATTTTCTTTGTGTGGAAATTTTTTTCATAGGCTTTACGAGCCTTTTCTTTATTTTCTTTTCGTGGGTAAGCCTCCCAAAAGTCCTCAAATGAAAAATTCTCACACTTCCCTTCATCAATTTCGGGGACAGCATCAAGTTGCGGACTTTCGGGGGATATAGGGGGTGTTAAGTTTAAATTATTTAAATTCTTAACATTAATTTCTGTGTCAAATTTTGACGGTTCATCGTCAGTTTTTGACAGCTTGTTATCAATTTTTGATTTTATTTTTGCAGGGCTGAATAAATGGAAAAATAAACGCTTGCCTGCTTGCTGTAATTGCACATAGCCAAAAGATATAAGTTGCTTCAGCCATGTTTTTATTGTGTTGATGGATACATTTAAACGGTCTGCCAAAGTTTGCTTTGAGGGATAACAATAGGACTTATCTCTTGCGTAATCACAGAGAATGGAAAACAAAAGTTTTGCACCGCAACTGAGTTCATTGTTGTCAAAAATAAAATTTGGCATGATAAATCCTCTGGCATTTTCTTTAGGGATAAACACTTGCATTTTTTGTCCTTTCTCGCAAAAAAAGCCAAAAACATAGCCCCCCAAAACTTGACAATTTTTCCAAGTTAGGGTAACGTAATTCTTGCATTAGTTGTCCTAACTATGTAGGAGTAGCAATGAATTACTCTATGATAAGCTCATAACTCGCAATTATGAGCTTTTCGCTTTTAAAGCGCTTGCATTTTCTTATAAACCGTCCTAGGATATAAGTAAGATTGAAAAGTAGGTTGATTTTATACGAATAGATTATTCAACAAATCACCTATAAGAGCGGCTGGCTCATCAGTGCGTATCCACCACGGTACGCAGACAGTAAAAAAACTGTTTCGCCTTCAAAATAGTCAGGGGCTATTTCTCGGGCTTTTTGGCGTTAAACGCAAAAAAGTCCTTAATCGGCGAACCAATTAAGGACTAACTATCTAATATAATGTAAATAAATGGCGGAGGGAGAGAGATTCGAACTCCCGGTGGGCTTCCACCCACGGCGGTTTTCAAGACCGCTGTAATCAACCGCTCTACCATCCCTCCGCGAAACACATAATTGACATATTTTCTATCGGAGGTCAAGCAAAAATTTAACAAAATTTAAAATTTTTATAAGTTCTTGTTTTTTATTTATATATCTTCTACCGGTAATTGTAAATTTTCAAATGCTGTATACTGAGAAAGAAACGCCAGTTTTACTATTCCCGTCGCACCATTTCTATGCTTACCAATTATTACTTCAGCTTCATTTGTTTTAGGTATGTTTTCATCCTTATTATACATATCTTCTCGATGTATAAACATGATAATATCCGCATCTTGTTCAATAGCTCCTGATTCACGTAAATCCGATAGCATGGGGCGTTTATTCGTTCTGTCTTCAACTTTACGGTTCAACTGCGAAAGCGCAAGCACCGGAACATCAATTTCTTTTGCAAGTGCTTTTAAATTACGTGAAATATCAGAAATTTCAAGTTCTCTTGAATCCTTACGTGTAGAGTGCATAAGTTGTAAATAGTCAACTATCACAAATTTTATATCGTGCTCAGCTTTCAACCTGCGGCATTTTGCTCGTAAAGAAAGAGTATTCAATTCACCGCTATCGTCTATAAATATAGGGGCTTTTTCTAATTGCGTTGCTGCAGCATGAAGTTGATTCCAATCTTCATCGTTTAAAATACCGCGCTTAAGCTTTGATAATTCAACCTTTGCCCATAAGGAAATCATACGTTCTGCCAATGAGATAGCGCTCATTTCCAAAGAAAAAATTACAACAGGTGTGTTTTCATGAATTGCAGTACGCATTGCAAGGTTCAGTGCAAATGCAGTTTTTCCCATTGCAGGACGCGCCGCTAAAATAATCAAATCAGACGGTTGTAGGCCGGCTGTAAGTCTATCAAGCTCGGTATACGTTGTGGGAATACCCGTAATTGAAGATTTTTGATCTGCTCTTTTCGTGGCTGTTTCAAAAATTTTGTCGGTAAGCGCTCCAATGGTTTCAAAACTCTTTGACTGCTTTCTTTCTGATATTGCAAATATCGCTTTTTCTGAATTCCCAAGAAGTTCATCTACTTGCGTGGCCGCACTGTAGCTATTGCCAATAATATCAGCGCAAGCAGAAATTAAATCTCTCTGCATAGATCTGTCGCGAACAATTTCTGCATAATGCTTTGCTACTTCTTCGCTTGTATAAAGTTCTGCTATTTCAGAGAGGTATACAGCGCCGCCAATTTGCTCAAGTTGGCCAGTATCTTGCAAATGAATATGTATAATATTTACATTGATAGGTTTTTTTAGCCTGTATAAATCAATAAAGGCTTGAAATAAAATTTTATGTGCCGGTGTGTAAAAATCTTCCGGTGTGATAATATCTACAAGACTGTGCATGAGCGAATAGTTCATAAATACACCACCTAAAATAGCTTGTTCAGCCATTATATTGTGTGGCGGAACTCTTTCAAGCAGTTCTTTTTCAGCTTTTTGCTGTCTTGTCAATTGTGGTTTTTGTTCTCTTTTGCTTTGTGTATCATTTAAAGAACTATTGCCGAGAGGCAAAGCATCGTAAGATGCTTCGCCCTCGGCATTTGGTATAAATAAAGGTGTAAAGTCGTCAGACATACACTATTCAGCTTCTGTTTGTGCTACTTCTTCTACTTCAACTTGTTGCTCAACAACAGCTTCGACAACTTCTTCAACAAATCTGTCTTCGCCAACAATTTTTACCAAGATTGTAGGAGTAACATCAGCATGTAAGCGCACACGCACAGGGTGTTCGCCAAGCACACGTAATGGAGCGTCAAGCAAGATTCTGCGACGATCGATTTCAAAGCCTTGTTCAATCAGAATGTCTGCAATTGTATGTGTGGTAACAGAACCGTATAACTTATCGTTATCGCCCACACGCATTTTAATTTCGAGAACATAATCTTGTAATTTTTCAGCAAGAGTAGCAGCTTCTGCTCTGATAGAATCCATTTTTGCTTGTAATTTCTTACGTTCTAACTCAAAGTTTTTCACGTTTGAAGCAGAAGCAAGCATTGCAAAGCCTTGTGGAATAAGGTAGTTACTACCATAACCGGCACGAACTTCAACTACATCACCAAGGCGGCCCAAATTTTCAACGTCAGCACGGAGTATAATTTTCATAGTAACTACCGTCCTTATATATTAGTCTTTTTAATTACTTCGCTGGAGTGCGCAGATGTATAGAACAACAATGCCATTTGACGAGCACGCTTGATTTCAGTAGTGATACCGCGTTGGTGTTTTGCGCAAGTGCCTGTAATACGGCGAGCAACAATTTTACCGCGTTCGGTCAAGAAATCTTTTAAAATATCCGGACGTTTGTATGTCAACGGAAGTTCAGCGTCTGCACAGAAGCGACAGAATTTACGACGTGGTGTGAATTTTTTACGAAATGACATGACTATTCTCCTGCTTCTTCTTTTTTGGGTTCATCCAATTTGATTGTGATGAACTTGAAAATGCCGTCAGTGATACGGATAATACGTTCAAGTTCAGCAATCAATTCAGCCGGAGCAAAGTATTCCAAGCGAACATAATAGCCACGCAATTGCTTGCGAACAGGGTAAGCAAGATCTTTCATGCCCCAGTGATCGGCAAGGTCAAGTTTGCCACCTTCACGATCGATGACATTTGTCAACACGGTCAAGGTGTTTTCGCGCTCTTCAACTGAAAGTTCAGGTGAAAGAAGCAACAATGTTTCAAATTTACGCATAATTTTTCCTTTATAATTCCAACTTGTGGTCTATGGCTGTTAAGAAACTTCACCGCAGAAATTCCTAACAGCAAGGTAGAACCAAGATATTTATATTGACTTTAATCATTTGTCAAGCTTTTAATGGTAAGCAATTTAATTTTATTGGGGATGGAAAACCATGTTTTTGAAAAAAACAAGGTTTCCCCTCCCCCAACCCCACCCCTTCCTTTTTTAATATTGCGATTAAGTGAAAGTCGAGCTGGCGGTGCCACATTCTTTTTCTTTTCATAATATAAAGACCTCTGCACAATTAATTTTTTGCAGAAATTTACAGTTTAAGTTTGTACTAC
>CAYJPB010000105.1:0-2643 GCA_964371955.1 uncultured Desulfovibrionaceae bacterium
GTCACATAATAGCCTCTGCCTTTTCGAGCAAGCCACACAAATACTGCAATGTACGCAATCCAGAGAATAAGGTCATCAATCATTTTTAATCCTTTACAAAACGCGTTAGAGGGTGAACATAAAAAAGCCGCTTCCTCACGGAAACGGCTCTAATCATCTTTCAAAATTGCTAAATTTGAGAATACTAAAGAACTCCTTCCCGTGCTGTCACACTAAGGCTAAAAAAGCTAAAGCTAAAGAAGAAGTTATTGTTATTAATCATGTGGGGGTAAAACCTTTAAGAATTAATTTCGTATCTCAAAATAAATACAAGTTATTTCTACACAAAAAACATGTTACTTGTCAAGTTAAAAATTTCATAAATAATTATATCTATAACAATATATAATTATTCAATTATTTTCAAATTCAAGCTTTTTCTTGGTGCGGCACGTTGATATTTTATTGCAGGATATCCGATAAGCAAGGAAGCAATAATTTTGTTTTCAAGAGGTAAACCGAGGATTTGATTTATTTTTGAATCAAGTCCTGCCGCTCTCACAATATAGCCTGCCCAACATGTTCCGATGCCCATAGATACAAGCAAAATCTCAAGGTAGCTCATTGCAATTGTAGAGTTTTGAATATTAGGTGTTGCAGTGTGCGCAAAAACAATGTGTGGCGCATTATAACAAACAGGATTTCTGCCTTTTTGTATGCCTTTTTGTGTTTGCATTCCGAAATATTGCATTACTTCATCCTCTTGCTTCATAAATATTTCGGCAACGGCCAAAGAAATTTCCTCAATGATGTTCTTATCAGAAAGCAAAGCCCATTCAACATCTTGCATATTTTTTGCTGTGGGGGCATATAAAGAAGTTTCCAAGGCTTTTTCTATATCTTTAAGCGGAATAGGCTCATCCTTAAAACGCCTTATGGAGCGGCGCATACGAATCAAATGCGAAAGTTTTTCAGAGGAAACATCAATCTTGCCGTCTTGTTTTATACTTGCAAGAGTATCAATATCAGTATTTTCAAAACGTATTGCTTTTGTTGGGCAAATAGCAACACAATGCCCGCAAGCGATGCAATTTCCTGAAATCTCACGGAATTTTGCTTTATTTTCTGAATCCATGGATAAGAGACGCGCAACGCAAGCGTCAGCACACAGCCCATCACCGCAACATTTTTCTCTGTCAATTATAGGTTTTATGTTTTGTTGAATGGTACTCATATTAAATCTCCTTGATAATGGAATATAATGTGTGTTTCTTACACGACTTATTAACAAAATGTCAAATTGAATTTTGAAGGATATTTTATTTGACTGTTCCCATTTTAATCTGTATATTGATATTAGAATTAACTTTTGACAAGGAAAAGCTATGCCTTATATACCACATACCGATGAAGAACTCAAACAAATGCTTGATTGCATTGAAGTTCGTACACTCGAAGATCTTTTTAATGACATTGTTCCGGATATGAAACCCCAAAGCTATGATTTACCTAAAGGAAAATCAGAGCAAGAAGTTTGTGAATATTTTGAAAAACTTTCACAATTAAATCATACGCATGTCACCTCTTTCTTAGGGGGCGGGTTTTACGACCATTTCATCCCGAAAGTAGTCGATACTTTATCGAGCCGCGGTGAATTTGTTACGGCATACACCCCCTATCAGCCCGAAGTATCGCAAGGCACATTGCAGGGAATATTTGAATTTCAAACTGCTGTAACGCGTCTTATGGAACTTGATTGCGCAAACGCCTCCGTGTACGACGGCGGTTCTGCACTTTTTGAAAGCATTATGATGGCAATTCGCCACACCGGAAAAATCAGAATTGTTATTGATTCTGCCGTTTCTCCGATTTGGCTTACTATGATTCGCTCTTACACATCAAATCTTGAAATTGAATTAGTGGAAGTTGCACAAATAAAAGGTATTTCACAAATTAATGCACTCAAGCAAGCTATCGACGAAAACACGGCGGCTGTAGTTGTGCAAAATCCAAACTTTTTTGGAAACATAGCTGACTTTACTGAACTTTTTGAAGATGCTCACGCAAAGAAAGCCTTGGCAATTCTTGCCATTCAACCGATTATGCAAGCGCTTTTGAAAACTCCCGGTGAAATGGGAGCAGACATAGGTGTAGCAGACGGGCAAGCTTTAGGTTTACCACTTTCTTTCGGCGGCCCTTACCTTGGCATAATGGCTTGTAAAAAAGAATTGATACGTCAAATGCCGGGCAGAATTGTTGGAAAAACAAAAGATGTTGATGGAAAAGACGGCTATGTGCTCACACTACAAGCTCGTGAACAGCATATCAGACGTGCAAAGGCAACATCAAACATTTGTTCCAATCAATCTTTATGTGCTTTACGTGCGCTTATGTATATGTGCGCAATGGGGCCTGAAGGGCTTGAACGTACTGCTCTATTATCCATGGAAAATACACGTTATGCAGTCGAGCGCCTTTCAAAAATCGATGGGGTAACATTGCTTTCGGGTGAAAATACTCCTTACGGTTACGAAGTTGCCCTCGAGTTACCAAAAAATGCGCACGAAGTTGTTGATACTCTTACACAAAACGGTTATGTTGCAGGTTTTCCTGTAGGAAAATATTATAAAGACATGGATAATGTTCTCCTCTTTTGTTGCACAG
>CAYJPB010000105.1:2653-7194 GCA_964371955.1 uncultured Desulfovibrionaceae bacterium
AAAAGAGCAAGTTGGCATTTTTGCAGAAATGCTCACAGCATTACTAGAAAATAATTAATTCAATATTTTTAGAAGACTATAGAGAAATACAATGAAAGAAGACAGAAGAACTATATTTCAAAAATCCGTTGCAGGAAGAAGTGCTTGTTTACCGAGAGTCCCTAAAAAGCAGGCAAGTGATTATATTCCACAAAACTTACTGAGAGCAAAGAAAGTAGCCTTACCCGAAGTTTCCGAGCTTGATATTGTGCGCCATTTTACAAATCTTTCTCATTTAAATGTGAGTGTTGACGGTAATTTTTATCCTCTTGGCTCATGCACAATGAAGTATAATGCAAAATTTATGGAATACGTTGCAGGATTGCCGGGTTTTGCACATTTACACCCTCTTATGGCACAACTCAGAGGTGCGGGGCATTACACGCAGGGCGCATTACGTGTTATGTGGGAAGCCGAACAATTCTTGTGTGAACTCACGGGAATGAAAGCGTTCACACTTCACCCTATGGCAGGTGCACACGGCGAATTTGCAGGAACAATGCTTATTGCCGCATACCATAGAAAAAAAGGGAATAAGAAAACAAAAATTGTTATTCCCGATGCCGCTCACGGCACAAATCCCGCTTCTGCTGTTTTGGCAGGTTATGAAGTGGTGAATATCCCTTCAAAAGACGGTATGGTAGACCCCGAAGCACTTGAAAAAGCTCTTGATGACGATGTTGCCGCTTTAATGATGACATGCCCAAACACTTTAGGACTTTTTGAAAATCACCTTTCTGTAATTGTTGAAAAACTTGCAAGAGTTGATGCTCTGCTTTATTACGACGGTGCAAATATGAACGCTATTATGGGTGAAATGCGTGTGGGTGATGTGGGCTTTGACGTTGTGCACTTAAACTTGCACAAAACTATGGGCACACCACACGGTGGTGGCGGTCCCGGATCGGGCCCTGTGGGTGTGAGCCAAAGACTTGTAGAATTTCTTCCCATATCACGCGTGGCAAAACAACAAGACGGAACATTCTATCTTGATTATGACAAACCCGATTCAATGGGCTATATCGCTCCTTTCTATGGAAACTTCGGCGTGTTTTTAAAAGCGTATGCCTACATGCTTCGACTTGGCGGCGACGGATTGAGACGAGCCTCACAATACGCTGTTCTTAACGCAAACTATCTCAAAGTAAGACTTCAACATGTGCTTGATGTTCCCTACTCTCGCGTATGCATGCATGAATTTGTAGCATCCGCTCCGCAAGGGTACAGAGCATTAGATATTGCAAAAGCATTGCTTGAAAAAGGCTACCACGCGCCAACAATTTACTTCCCACTCATCGTTAAAGAATGTCTTATGTTTGAACCAACAGAAACTGAATCAAAACAAACGCTTGACGAATTTATCCGCACAATGGAAGAAATTCTTGCCGAAACTCCGGAAGCTCTGCACGAATATCCACTCACAACTCCCGTTCGCAGGTTAGACGAAACTCTTGCCGCCCGTTCAATGGTGCTTGTTGACGAATAGTCAAAATAAACAAAAAAATGAAATCCCCTTTGAAAGAATTTAAGCTCTTGCAAAGGGGATTTTCTTATGATGAGGATATATTTTTTTGTACATTTAATCCAAGACTCTGATACAGCATTGCCTTGTCAGATAATGTGCCGTCTGGCTTTTCCTGTGTAAGATCTTGAATATGCACATCACGCAGTTCTTGAGTCAATTGCGGGATATTCAAGTCATCTGAAGCGGATTCGTTCATTGTTGAGTTATGTGTCGCGTGGTGCGCTTGAATTTTTAAAATTACATTTTCACAAAGATCAATCACAGCTTGTGTTGAAGCAACAGATTCTTTATCGCCCACACGTACAAAACCGGTTCTGATATCTGCAAGTATATTGTTTGCGCCACTAAAATCTTGCGGTATGGGATCAACTACAGCCAAAATGCTTTGCATAACTAGATTTGAAGTGAATTCAATTTGTGCAGGGGTAAGGAGTATTGCTGCGGTTTCTCCTTCTTTTTCGGAAGGTTGAACCATACTACTTGCTACACAAAGTATAATTTTTTCGGCAGGGGATGCGGTATTTTCAGGATCTCTAAAATGAGCATGAGTATGAATAAATCGATCATTAACTTCCCTGCTACTTCCTTTTAGAGCAACAGTAAATTGGCGAAGTTGTTCACCATTAAGCATTTTGCTTGCATTTGGCCCAAGGGCTGTATCCATGCCGACAAATCTTTCTCTTATGTTCTGTACAAATTCAGGTGGAAGCCCCGCTGTTTCTCTACCTATAATTTTTTCAAGCACAGCCTGATTGTTTTGCGCTATAGACGCTCTACCCGATTCGGTAAATGATTTAAAAAAGTTCGCCACTTTGCTTAATAAACCTTCCACAACAATTTCGCCGTTCTCAACTTTATACCTATCTGAAACGTTAAATTCGTTCCTTAAACCTAGGTGTTGCAACTGAGCCTGAGGGGGATGATTGCCAATTTGTGCCATAATATTCTCCATTAGTTTATATAGTTAAATAAATTCACCATTTCAAGATATCAACTATTCGCATTAAATTTCATATTGTTTACCCCAACAATATGAGTTTGCTAAAGCCTATTGCGATTTTTTTATGGCGAAAATAAAATACGTAATAATAAAAGTATAAGTAGAACAACAACATTTGAATTTTTACAAAATGGAAGGATAAAGTCAATAAAAACTTCTTGTGTAATAAAAATATAAAAAAGTTGATGAAGTATTGAAAATAGTATCCTCAGCTGTAAAAAAAACTTGACAAGAAGCTGATTTGGTACTATTATCAATAATAATCTTTTACGAGTCTCTATTTTCATGTACTCAGAGAATACAGTCGGGCAAAGGCGTGAGTTTTTATGATGATTGAATTATTAACTTTATTTTATTTTATATTTTTCTTTGTTACAAATATTACTTTGTTTAAAATTTGCAATATGGTTATGGATCAGACAAGGTTTGATCGCAAAATTTTGCTTTTTGTCGCATTCATAAATGCTCTTATTTTCACCATTATCATTTACGGATTTAATCAACTGCCCACTGTTACTTATCTGATGGTGTTATTTGGCTGTATTATAGAAATGCGTATTTTGTTCAAAAACAACATTTGGGGAATACTTATGTATTCTTTTATTACAACTATTTACCTTGTATGCATTGAATCTGTAGTTATTTCTTCAGGTGCGCTTTTGCTTGGACTCACGCTCGGTGAACTTACGCACAATCATATTTTATTGACAACACACATTGTTCTTTCATGGTTTGTGATGATGCTTGTTTCATTATGTGTACACCGGTTTGTTCCCGGAAGATATTTAAGAATTATTAATCAAAACAAAGATCAAGTATTTTATATTCTCTGCTTCCTCGCAATGGCGACAATATATTTGACTTTAAATTCATTTATTTATGGATATGCACGTTTTTTTGAATCTTCCTATTTACCCATACATCAAGTAATAACACCTCTTACATGGTTTGGAGTTGTTAATTTATCTATTGCATTATTAATTCACACAAACTATCTTCAAGGCTATAAAACAAAGTCAGATGTTTTACAAAGAACTGTAGACATGCAGAAATCTGAAATCATTGAAAACAAGATAAAAGCTGAACGAGATTCGCTTGTAAATGCATACAACAGAACAGCAACGGAGACAAAAATCATAGAAGCCCTTGATGAAGTTCAGCATGGAGCTTTCTTTGTTGTGGATGTGGATGATTTTAAAAACATCAATGATACGCACGGGCATCCATTTGGTGATAAAGTTCTAATGTATATATCAAAGCGAATTACAAGTACGTTCAGAGAACATGATATAGTCGGGCGTTTTGGTGGCGATGAATTTGTAGTTTTTTTAAAAAATGCTCCCACTGTTGAAATGGTGAAAGGCAAGGCTAAGGAATTGTGTAGAGATATTAACGTTCCTTTTTCTGACGGCATTGGCTCAAGTTCGCAAATCACCATAAGTATTGGCATAGCTCTCTTCCCTCAGCACGGTAAGGACTTTGATATTTTGTACCAGCGAGCGGATAATGCGCTTTATCAATCAAAAAGCAAAGGCAAAAATACCTACTCACTCTACAAAGAATAATCGTCTTACTTTTTTCAAAATTCTTTATTTCTGCTTTAATATTTTCTTGACAAACACGCTGTATTTCCTTATGAATGTGTGCAGTGCCGATTTAGCTCAGTTGGTAGAGCAGCTGATTCGTAACCAGCAGGCCGTAAGTTCAAATCTTATAATCGGCACCAGCTATTTCAAGGGTTTATGATTTTTATCATAGCCCTTTTTTATTTGAATACTGCTTTTGTACAACTTCTGTACAACTTTTTCCTTTGCTATACAAATAAAGTAGCTCTGTCTTTTTTTTATACAGAGAAAATAAATTTAATCAAAAAATATGTAATTATGCCACTGCCAAACCTCTTCGTTTTAGAGTAAATATGCTTTCATATATCTTCATTCGTGAGAATAAAAAGAGAAAACTTATATAGTTTGACCA
>CAYJPB010000106.1:0-7183 GCA_964371955.1 uncultured Desulfovibrionaceae bacterium
CGGAATGGTGATGACAGCTCATGTCTATAATGCGGCAATTGATGATATGCCCGCAACACTTTCTTACACTTTTATTACTGAGATTTTACGCAATGAAATCGGCTTTGATGGCGTTGTCACCACAGACGACATGCAGATGGATGCGATAAAAGAGCATTATAGCCTTGAAGACAGTATTATGTACGCCATTAATGCCGGAATTGATATTTTAGTTTTTGGGAACAATCTTGCATACGACCCACAACTTCCGCTCACATTGCACGCAACAATTATGCGTCTTGTTGAAGAGGGAAGAATATCCGAAGAAAGAATACGTGAATCATGGGAAAGAATTAGAATTGTAAAAGAACAAATTTTTTCAATGTAATAACAATAAATTATTTTCAGTAAGGAGGGTTTATGAGTACATCACAGTCAGAATTGGAAAAACTTTCGTCACAAGAAACGTGGAGAATGTTTCGCATTATGTCAGAAATTGGTGAAGGATTTGAAACTCTTGTTAATCTTCCTCGCGCTGTGTCTATTTTTGGTTCAGCGCGCACAAAACCCGATCATCCTCATTATAAAAAAACCTATGCAATTGCAGCTGCTTTGGCAGAAAATGGCTATAGTGTGATCACCGGTGCAGGGTATGGGCTCATGGAAGCGGCCAATAAAGGAGCGAAAGAAGCCGGTGGAATTTCTGTTGGCTTACATATTGATTTGCCCCACGAACAAGCGGTGAATGATTATATAGATATTGAATTGAGTTTTCATTATTTCTTTGCAAGAAAACTTATGTTTATCAAATATTCTCAGGCATATATCGTAATGCCGGGGGGTATGGGAACGGTTGACGAGCTTTCCGAAGCCTATGTTCTTATACAAACACAGAAAATTAAACCTTTTCCTTTGATATTTGTTGATAAAGAATACTGGAAAGGCTTCTTTGAATGGGTAGAAAATTCTATGGTTTCAGAAGGATATCTTTCTTCTGATGAGCTTGAACTTGTGCGCTTTGCAGAAACTCCCGAAGAAGTATTGCAAATAATCAAGGAATATGAAAATCGATAATTCACATGTGGCAATGACCATAAGTCCTCCTCCTCCTCATGGCTTCACGTGGGAAAATTTGATGGATATTGCTCTTGAAGAAGCAAGAAAAGCGTGTCTTAATGAAGAGGTTCCTGTTGGAGCGCTTATTGTTACACATGAGGGAAAGATTTTGGCTCAGGCACACAACCGTACGCGAACTGATAATGATCCGACAGCCCATGCTGAAATAGTGGCTATTCGTGCGGCAGCAAAAGTGTTAAATAATTTTAGATTGACAAATGCCTACCTTGTTGTCACACTTGAGCCTTGTCTTATGTGCCTTGGAGCGATACGAGAGGCAAGGCTTGACGGCATAGTTTTTGGCGCGTATGACAAAGAAGTAGGTGCGGTTTGTTCACTTATCGATGGAACAGAACTTTCTTTGAAATCTCCAAAACCTTGGTTTATGGGCGGAGTGCGTAAAGATAATTGCCAAAATTTACTATTAAATTTCTTTCAAAATAAAAGATAGAGTGCGAGGAATATATGCAAGAAACTGGACTTTGTGTTGAACTTAAAACACATTTTGTTGATGATGCAAATGTTCTTTGTGCGCAAGGTTCTTATTTTACGCAGGAAATACCTGAAGAAATTGAATATCTTTCAATAGTTATCACAAATACTTCAAGTTTAAAACGCACTCTTGTCGATGCGGATTTTCACATTTGCACATATGGGGAGGACGGAGAAACTGTTTTTGCACAGCCCCTAAATATAGATTTTCCAAAGGCAAATTATTACGGTAAAAAACTTAAATCCTGTGAAAAAATCACTTTTGCTGTGTTACGCGAACATCTTGTGCGCAATATTCGATATAAGGCGTTGACATCAAAAGTTTTTTTACGTGCGTCGTGTGAAATTTTGGACGGTAGAAAAGCGTATTCCGATTTGTATGAACTTGACTTGAACTATCCCGATTCTCCTTTGCAAGATATTGAACTTATAGACTTTTATCCTTTATTAAAGCAAGAGCAAACAAATTATTTGCAAGAAGTAAAACGTATTAAAAGCGAGTATGGCTCTTTAGAGGAATATGCAAGCTTACACAAAGAAATTGGTATCTTACCTAAAATAGAGCAGGGCGAAAAATATTGGCTTTGCCGTGAATACGCTCCTGATGCTACTGAAATTTTTTTAGTTTATGATTCCGACAACTTCGGAAATCGAAAAAGTTTTGAATATCTACCCGAAGGAAATGGCTATTGGGCGGTAAAAGTTCCTTATGACACTTTTTTCCATTCGATGTTTTATGAACTTCACGTTTACGGTAAGTATTTGCAGGGTAAGCAGATTCGCGTTCCGGCATTTGCAAATTGGCTAGAACAAAACAAGGATAATGAAAACCAATGGAGTGCTCGTTTTTGGCTTCCAGAGCAAGAATATATTTTTAAAAATAAGAAAATTAGTCATAATATTCCGGTAATATACGAAGCTCATGTTGGCATTGCAAAGCATAATCTTGATAAAAGTTCAGAAAATGAGAGAGGTTTTGGAACGTATAAGTATTTCACTGAGAAGCTACTTCCCATGATAAAAGAAGCGGGCTTTAATACTATCCAACTTATGGGAATACCTGAACATCCGCTTTATAAATCTTTCGGTTATCAAGTGAGTTCTTATTTTGCACCCTCGCACAGATTTGGTACTATAGATGAATTTAAAGAATTGGTAGATACTGCTCATGCGCTTGAAATCTCAGTTCTTTTAGATATTGTGCACAGCCATTCATGCCCAAATACCGAACAAGGTCTTCCTCGTTACGATACCGGTGATTTTCTTTTTTGCAGTGATAGACAAACCCAGTGGGGAACAACTTTTTTTGATTATGATAAAGAAATAACTCGCCGATTTTTATTATCAAATTGTAGATACTGGCAAGAAGAATTTCAGATAGACGGCTTTCGCTTTGATGCTGTTGGATCGATGGTTTTTACTGATGAGGGCTTCAGTGACGATTTTACGCATGTAAGTGCATGTTTTTATACAAAAAGTAATGAAGTCAGACGTAATCGGAGCGGAATTCTTTATTTGCAGCTTGCAAACACGCTTATTCATGAAATAGATGAACAAGCAATTACAATTGCAGAAGAATTTAGTGGAACTCCGGGTATAACTTCTTCGCCGTCCTCCTCAGGTCTTGGTTTTGATTTTAGATTCGCTATGGGAATTCCCGATTTATGGGCAAAATATATAGAAAATCCACAACCTATGTGGAAGCTGTGGCACGAATGTACAAATTCAAGAATCTACGATAAAACAATATCTTATGTCGAGTGTCACGATCAATGCATAAACGGTGAAGACGCAATGATTTGGCGCATGATTGGTAAAGATATGTATTTCTATATGTCACCTCTTAACGAAAATTGGAACGTCTCTCGTGGTGTAGCTTTAAATAAGCTTATGAAATTACTTGTTTTTATGAGTGCAGATAAAGGCTATATGAGCTTTATGGGAAATGAGTTTGGACACCCTGAATGGATTGATGCCGAAGTAAATCCCTATAGGCAATGGCATTTAAAAGACGATAATCTATTGCATTATAAAGGATTAGATTTATTCAATAAAGATATGTTTTTGCTTCTTTTTTCTGACATCGACTCTTTTTTTGATTCAAAACCGCGTGTGCGATTAATTGATGAAGATTCTCGAATTATTCTTTTTGAGAGAGCAGGGTATATTTGTGCGTATAATTTCCACGAATTAAGAGCAACTAAACTAAAAGCAATGGTAAGTCCCGGAAAGTATAAAGAAATTTTTTCTACTGACGAACAAAAATATTCAGGGCATAATAACCTTACAACAATAGATAATGTTGACCACTTCACATGCCCGCAAAGTGGTGAGTATGAGCAAGAAATTCAAATGTATCTTCCTCCGCTCACAGCCTTGATTTTAGAAAAAAATGATAAAGCTTGACTTTTTTTTGCTGTTAAGATATTGTCAATAATAAAAAAATAGTGAGGTAAAGTATGACAAATTGTTTGAAAATTTTCTCATTGATAACGATTTTGATGTTTTCATTAACCGCATGTGCACCTAAAATCGGACCTTATGATGCGTCTGCAGATAGTGCAGGAAGACTTCAATCTGTTCAGCATGGTGTGGTAACAGCCGTTCATCAAGTTGTTGTCAATAATGACGGCAGCATAGGCTCAACAGTCGGTACTGTTGGCGGCGCAATTGCGGGTGCCTTAATAGGTAACCTCTTCGGTGGCGGAACAGGTAATACACTTGCTACAATTGGCGGTGGTCTTGCAGGTGCTGCCGGTGGATATTATGCCGGACAAGCAGTGCAAACACAAACAGGCTATCAAATTGAAGTACGTTTAAATGATGGAAGACTTGTTTCTGTAATTCAAGGCGATGAATATACATTCGGGCTTGGACAAGCAGTTTCTGTTATCGGTAGCGGAACAGATTTCAGAGTTGTTCCACGCTAGTCGTATTTTCGAAATTTTATGCATAAAAACCCTGTGAAAACAGGGTTTTATTTTTGTGCAATAATCAAAACTTTATTGTCTTATGCTTATACTTTCTATGATGTTTTTATCTTGATAAAGAGGTTTTTCAGAAATCATTTTTCTTTCGGATGAGTTATACTCTTCAAGAAAATTATTAGCATGAATAGCAAGGGCGACATAGGAACACATTGCTTGTAAAGCTTTCACTAAATCTTTCCCAAGAGGAGGCTCATAACTTAATTGCATTGTGATTAATCCAATGATTTTATTATGAATTTTTAGAGGGAGTGAGATAAGTACTCCGCTTTCAGGGTTAATTTTCAGTAGCGAAAATGTGCCAACTGCTTCACTCACAGCGGCGCAACGTTCGCCTGTTGCTTTTTCAAATTCCTCTTGCAATAATTCTTGCCATCTATATAAGTCTTTGTTATTATGAGGATTTATTCCTATGTAATTATTGAGAATTTGCAGTTCATTGTTATAGACAGAAAAATGTAATGTGTTAAGAGGGAGTATGGATTCCAGCGAAAAGCGAATGTTTTCAATAAGATTAGTGATTGTAGAAGAGGTGTCAATCCCTTTCATGCAGTCAATGAGAAAAGAAAAGGCTTGCTGTTTTTGCGTGTATAAATCGTGCATAAGTTGTCTTTCTCGATCGATAGATTGCCGAGACATCAAGATGCTGTATCGCGCATTGAGATTGCGCAAAAGAAGTGTAATATCAAGCTCTTCAATCGGCTCTGTAAGTACACGCAAAAAGAGGCGCTCATCAATACCGAGTTTTGTGCCATCAGAGAGCAATACAGTCGGAATTGCACGCATAATATTTTGAATAAGTACATATGCAGAGGAAAATTCTTGAAAAAAGTGTGAATGTATCATTAAAAATAGAGTGTGATCGGGAAGTGTTTGCAGTTTTTCTTCAAGTTCCTGCACGTCTTTGAATTCGAGTAGAACAATAGTGTAGGTAGTAGGAAAAAAAGATGTTAATCTATTTTTTTCTTCCTCCGAAACCCCAATCGTTACAACAATATTGTATTCTTGCCTATAATTTTCAAGCATGAAAATTTTTCCTTTTTTAGAAAGTTTATAGAAACATAGCAAGAAACGTGCCAAAATTGAAAAAAACTTGTTTAGAAAAGTATTGCGCCTGCAAGTAACATATTGTTATTATTATAAATAGCTAATGTTTGACCGGCGGCAACAGCATTTTCTTTTTTATGAAATTTTACATGAAAGGAATTATTTTCCTTGATATATTCCACATCAGCCCTAATCATGGCTTGTCTAAATCGAGTTTTTACATAGATTTCAGAGCCATAGTGTTCGTACCAGTGCTCATAAGGAACAAAAAAGTTTGCATGGTGAGCAAAGCACTCCCCTTGCTGTAAAAATTCTTCTGCGCCAACATATAATGTATTGTTTTTTTTATCTCTTTTAATTACGTAGAGAGGTTTTTTCCATGCAATGCCAAGTCCTTTTCTTTGCCCCTCGGTATAGTGCCACAAGCCTTTATGCATATGCTTCTTTTTGCTGAATTCAGCTTTATCGTCCTCATCACCGCAGAGTTTTACTTTGCCACGTTGTGGAAAAGGAATTTGTAAATTCTTAGCCATATCTTCAATAAATTCAGTATGTTTATTATTTTGTATGAAGCAAATTTCTTGGCTTTCTTTCGGTTGAGGAATTTCGATATTTTCTCTAGCAAGTATGTTACGGATTTCGTCTTTTTTCTTATTTGCCAGAGGAAAAATTGCTTTCTGTAATTTAGATTTTTCAACAAGCGCAAGAAAGTAGGATTGATCTTTTGTTATATCTTCAGCTACTTGCAGAATATTTCCAAACTCGCTGTCTATCTTATTTACATAATGCCCCGTTGCTAAATGGCTTGCACCAAGATTCTGTGCTCTTTCAAGCAAAATGCCGAATTTGATTTCTCTGTTACATTGCACGCATGGATTAGGTGTGAGTAAATCTTTATGCGCAAAGAAAAAGGGTTCAATGACTTTTTTATGAAACTCTTCTTGCATGTCTTCAATATAAAAGGGAATACTCCAATTATTGCAATGCTTTTTCAGAACTTCAAGCCCGTTGTCAAGGCTGTTTTCCTTAGGTAAAAACTTTCCATGCAATGCAATAACATCATAGCCCTGTTCTTTGAGTGACCATAAAGCAAAAAGGCTGTCAACACCACCGCTTACTGCTACACAAATACGCATAACTTTCCTTATTCAAAATATAAAAAAAAGGGGAAAACGCACAAATTTACTTTGCATACAGTTTTCCCCCGTCAAGTCACATTGCGAAAATTTATTTTTTTACAAGCGGTACAAGCATCATTTGCAACACTCTGCCTTCTGTGCGTGCCTCTTGTTCAACTTTACCGATATCTTTTGTGTCTTCTATGATACGGTCAAGAATGGTTTCGCCTCTATCTTTATGCACAATTTCACGTCCTCGGAAAAATACGGAAACTTTGCATCTGTCACCGGCCTCGAGGAAACGACGTATATGTCGAACTTTTGTTTCATAGTCGTGATCATCTGTTTTTGGACGGATTTTGATTTCTTTAATCTGAACAACTGTTTGATTTTTCTTAGCTTCTTGCTTTTTCTTTTGTTGTTCGTATTTGAATTTACCATAAT
>CAYJPB010000107.1:0-5305 GCA_964371955.1 uncultured Desulfovibrionaceae bacterium
GAACGCAAAAAACATTTAATTGTGCCGTTTCTATCGGTTGCGGTGCGGCAAACATTGAATTGAACTTAATAGAGTTAGGCATAGTTGAGCATTTTTATCTTTTTGAGCTGTCAAACGATCAATTGCAAAAAGCTAAAGAAACGGCGCAAAAAAAAGGAATATTAGATAAAATAACATGTTATTACGGAGATTTCTTTACTTCCGAATACAATACAAGCGGGGCTTATGATCTTGTTTATTGGTCAGGTTCTTTACATCATATGTTTGACGCTAAATTTGCAGTGCTTACATCATTCGATATCCTAACGGATGACGGGTACATACTGGTAAATGAATATGTTGGTAAAAAAAGATTCCAACACACTGATGAAGAGTTAAAAGTTGTAAATGAAGCAAGAGGCAGCTTACCTGAATGCTTTTTTAATGTTTCAAACTCTCATCATATGTATTATAAAGAAATATTTCGCCCTACAATAGAACAAATGATAGAAACAGATATTTCAGAAGCTGCGGACTCGGAAAATATTCTTCCATCAATCAGTAAATATTTTCCACATGCTGAAATTATCCACTATGGCGGACTTATTTATCATCTTGCTTTAAATGATATTTTAAAAAACATCCCTGAAGAGTCAGAATTACTTTATGCTTTTTTGAAATCAGATGATTTAACAATCAAAAACAAGCTCTATCATTACGCTTTTTGCCTCACAAAAAAATATCCTGATACGAAATAGAATATAGAGAAAATCACACTTTGATTTTAAAAAATATTCAACAATAACAGACAAATACGAACTTTATTTATTCATAAAAACGAATAAGATTTTCAAGAGGGTTTCACGGAGATTATCTACATAGAAATAATCCCTTTGGGCGCGACAAGTGTGTGTCGGAGCGAATATAATCCTTGTCAACATCAACTTAATATAAATGAAATTAGCATAACGAGACTATCTTACGTGAATCTAATTCTCTTTTGATTTGTTTTGCGTAGCTTTTTGTGCTATAAGGTAAAATCTTCACCTCCCCCAAGGTGTCAAATTAGAATAACGTGACTATCTCAAAGCAAAAAAGAGTTTTCTTGACATTCATCAACAATTATAGTAGAATAATTAACTAAAAAAATAATATATATTAAGTGTGGAGGGTATGCCGATGGATCAAAACCAAGAAAAATTTGATGCTTTACTTACGCATCTAGCACAAACATTAGGGCTTGGAGAAGTGGATAAAGCTTCCGAGAATGTGTGCAGTTTTGGATCTGAGAATATGTATGTAACGCTTATTCATCAGCACGACACATTGATATACATGACTAATGTCGGAAATATTCCTATGGGTAGCGCTGCAGCACAGATTAAAGATATACTGCTCAGTGCGAATGTGCTTTATCGAGGTACAAGAGGAGGCACGCTTGGAGTTGAAGAAACAGGTATTATTTCCTATTGCTATCAATGTTCTTTAGCAGAGCTGACTAACGAATCCTTCCTTGTAATACTGGAAAATTATATGTCCGTTGCCAAGAAATGGACAGAACATATCGCGTCAATTATCAAGGGTGAACTAAGCTCAAATGAAAGTTCGACCACGCTTGACCACTCTGAAACGTGGGTAAAAATCTAAACTAAAGGAAATAGTATGGCACAAATAGGAGCTCCCGGACAAGCAATGGTTCAACCTCAAGGTTTGGATCAACAATTTAGAGCAGGTGACACATACAAATTACGCGACAATGTTATAGTCAAAGAAGGTAACCTCAGTAAAATCGGAAACTTTTTTAAATCATTAACCGCATCGGGCAGAGCTGAAATTGCAGAAAAAAATCAAGCGGTATTAAATGCACTTCTCGGTACAACTCCGGAAAACCTTCCACAAAATTTTCTCGCAAATTTGAGAACGGCAAACGCCTCTCTTGACAATTCTCTAGGCAATAATGCAGGGAAAATGATAAGCGGTGCGGCGCTTCAAGATGTTGCTGACAGACTTAATGATCAATTATACAACATCAATAGAAGCTTTGCGAGATGTAATTTGGCATTTGAACAAGAACCGAATGTAACTCAAGGTGAAAATATTATTTTATCAGCTTTATCAAGTGTTATCGATGGAGAGGGTAAACAAATGTATTTAACACCTACGCAAATCGATTCATTTGCAAGCGGTGTTGCGGTAAGAGCTTTTGCTACGAATAATAACCAACCGATTGATTTCTCATCGGTAAACAATTTGCTCACAGATTTAAGAGCGGGCGTAGTACGAGCAGGAGGGTCACAATCGACTGCCTCTGTCAAATCAACCATTGTAATGTGTGAAGCCATAATTACAAAACTTCATGCCCTCCATGCAGTGCAAAATCCAACAATGACTCAACAAGGTGCTGAGGGCTTGAATCTCCCTCAGCCGACTTCCGGCGAACGTATGGCACATCTTCGCGGAATCATCAATGGCTCTGATGCCGCAAGAGCTAAAGCTGCTGTATATGATCGAGCACAGATTACGGGTGTAACAATTGGTTTCCAAAATCAAGTACGCGAATACGTGGCTTCACGAGATTTTAATACAGAAACAAACTTTTTTAGAGAAGATACTCCAATACAAGCAACGTTCAGAAAAATACTCGGAGAAGTTGCGCAATCCGATTTAGACACTTTTGAAATGGTTGGCAGACAAGGTTCGCACTTTTCCAGAACAATTTCTGAATCACTTAGACAATATAGATCATTGGATGAAATCGGAAAAGAAGGCTTTCTTCTTGAATTGAGACAAAAAATAGATGCTTCCCCCTTCAATGACTTAAAAGAACTGCTGAGCTCTTCTTTTAGAACGGCTCAGGGAGCCATTATTGAGAATGTAAATTCAGATCAACGTATAGCTGATGATGATAAAGCAATAGTTATAGCGCAAAGAAGTAAGCAGCTTGCAAGTGCAATGTTTATGGGATTTACCGCAATTGACGACAACCCCACGGGCTTTCTTACCACGATGTTTATAACCCTTGCTCCTGAAATTATCAAAGAACCACAATTGCTTGGAGTCAAGGAATTGTTGGAAAGCCTTATGGATTTCAGAACAGCCTAAAGAAGTAGTCGCAAAAGTAAACACAGAAAAAGTTTTACATACAACACATAATTTATTTAAAAATATAAAAAATCATGAACAATATTATTGTATTATTTGAAGTAAAGCCCACAAAAGCGGGTATGGAAAAGTATTTGGAACTTGCGGCAATACTTAAAGAACTACTTGCAAATGCAGATGGTTTTGTGCGTGCGGAGAGGTTTACAAGCCTAAACAATGAGGGAAAACTTCTTTCAATGAATGTGTGGGAGAATGAAGAAGCTCTTGCAAAATGGCGAAATAATCTTGAGCACAGATTGAGCCAAGCAGAGGGAAAAAATAAATTATTTGAAAGTTATACGATTACAGTTTGTCAATCAATCCGAGAATACACACATAAGGAAAGAGAAAATGCTCCCGGTGATTCAAATGCGTATTTCTCAAAATAAAGTGAATAATTTTAAATATATTTACATTGGTGGCTAAATAAACAAACTGAAGGTTTTATGATACTCAGTGTAAGCAGGCGAACAGACATTCCCGCATACTATTCCGAATGGTTTTTCAATCGCTTGAAGGAAGGCTTTTGTTATGTGCAAAATCCGATGAATCCAAAACTTGTGCAGAAAGTTTTGATAAATCCCGAAGTGGTGGACGCTATGGTTTTCTGGACAAAAAATCCTCAACCAATGTTTTCTGATTTACATAAATTATCAAATTATCCTTACTATTTCCAAATAACAATCACTTCTTATGCTACTGACATTGAATCACATGTTCCTAAGAAAAAGCATATCATTGAGGCAGTAAAGAATTTATCAGACATGCTGGGCAAAGAGCGTATAATCTGGAGGTACGACCCTATCTTTCTAAATGATGCCTACACGCTTGAATACCACATAAAGTATTTTGAAATCCTAGCAAAAGCTCTTTCGCCGTCAGCAACAAAAGTCATTATTTCCTTTATTGATTATTATCGTAAAATTTCAGCAAATTGGAAGCAATTTAATATGCGAGGTTTAACCGAAGATGAGAAGCACATTGTCTGCAAAGCTTTTTCAGAAATTGCACACACTAACAACCTCGAAATGTGTGCATGTTGTGAAGATATTGGCTTGATGCAATACAATATCAAGCCATCAAAATGTATCGATGGCAAACTCTTAGAACGAATTTCGGGCTATAAGCTCAACCTTGCACAAGACAAGGGGCAACGCGCAAACTGTGGCTGTGCCGAAAGTGTTGATATTGGCGTGTATAATACGTGTCGGCACGATTGTAAATATTGCTATGCCACGCATACTCTTTCTGCTGTTGCAAAAAATTTTGAGAAATACAATCCTCTATCTCCGCTCCTTTGCAAAAAAATCCCCGATGGCATAACAATTAAAGATAAAAAACAAAAATCGATAAAAGATGCAAGAAATCTACTAAAATAACGAAAACAAATAATAAATAGTATTTTCAATGCAGGGCAAACGCAAGAAATTTTTTTCACAACAGCTATTCTTATAAAATGTATTTATTTTAGCATGTTGAAAATATTTCTATTCCCCTATTAAAAAATTCGCAAGGAAAGGGATCATCCCTCCGGGGGAGAAGACACTTCCTTACGCTCGAGAGCTCGAATCTCCTCAAGTGAAACCTAGCCGTAGAGATAATTTCTTTCAAGGCGGGTTTTCCCCCTCTCGAATTTCTTAGCATTTTTTTCTTGCGTTAGCCCTGATTTTCAATGGACTATAGCTGGATTTTTTATAAATTTTGCTTAGTCCTACCTTTCAAAATCTTTCCGATTAAAAGAAATACCAAGCACTTTCATACGGCTACGTAATGTTGCGGGATGAAGATTAAGCATTTCTGCCGCGCCGTTCTTTCCTTGAATTTTCCCTTTTGTTGTTTCAAGTGTTGCAAGAATTTCTTCACGAGTTAACGCATTTTTGCCATATTCTGCAAGAGCTAAATTTGGTAAAAAACTAAAATCTATTTCTTTTTTCTTGTCAGAATAGCTTTCAATTATACCGCGCTCTATTGTTGCCTTTAATTGCCTTACATTGCCCGGCCACGGAAATTCAATGAGCTTTCTTAACGTTTCACTGCTTATGGTTGGCGCTTTGTTTAATTTGAACTTTTTTATTGCAATTTGGTAGAAATATTCACTTAATACTCTGATATCTTCCTTTCTTTGCGCAAGTGGTAAAATTTCAATTGGGTATAAATTCACCCTATAATATAAATCCTCTCTAAA
>CAYJPB010000107.1:5315-7156 GCA_964371955.1 uncultured Desulfovibrionaceae bacterium
TTTCGATGTGTTGCAGCAATGATACGTATATCTAGTTTTATATCTGTTTCTCCCCCGACTCTGCGTATTTTTCGATTTTCAAGCACGCGTAGCAATCGAGTTTGAGCAGCTTTAGAAAGTTCGCCAATTTCATCAAGATATATAGTGCCACCGTTTGCTTGTTCAAAATAGCCTTTTTTTGTTTTATCTGCTCCTGTAAAAGCCCCTTTTTCATAGCCAAACAATTCACTTTCGATTAATGTTTCAGGAATAGCGCCGCAGTTTACACAAACATACGCCGCCTTTCTTCTTGGAGAAAGCGCGTGTATCGTCTCGGCAACAAGCTCTTTCCCTGTTCCCGTAGCACCTTGAATAAAAACCGACATATCAAACTGGCTTATCGCATCTACTCTTTTCATCACCTTTTCCATTCCGGGGCATTGGCGCAGTTGCTCTTCAAGAGTTGAGGGAAGTTGCCCTACTGAGGCAAGATAAATATGCGGTTTTGTATTAATTTCATAAAGATGTAAAAGAAGTTTTTCAAGATAATCTCGTACGCTTGCAAGCAATTCACGATGCGTTTGATCAAAAGCATCTTCTTTTGAAGAATAACAGCCTAATACATAATTTGAGCTCATATCTTTTGGAAAATTAAAAGAAAACAACATATAAGAATTTACTTTATAAGGCAAAAGGTGTATATAAGGCAATATTCCGGAAGTGGTATTGCTGATTATACCGTACTCATTTTCTATTAAAGATTTTTTCACACCTTCTGTTGAAATCATTTCATCAATATAATAGGAATAGGCTGACATTCTTTCATCAAAACTGTATTCAACAAAAGTGGTGAACAATTTTGTTTTTCTGTCTAAGAAGTGACAACCTATACGCTCAAAAGGAATTTTACTTCTCAAAAATTCAAAAAGGCTAAATAAAATATTTTCATTGGGATAGTGATTAATTAAATGGCTTGATAATAATTTATCTATTTCGTCCATACAGCCTCCATTTGATTATGCAATCAGAATAAATATATTTATAGTATAAATGTGTCACACAGAAGACTATGCACTGTAGAAGAGATTTGTCAATATTTTTTCATGGATTTAATTATTTTTTCACGAATGCTGTAATTTGCTATAATTATTTATAAAAACAGATTGTGATTAAAAAAACATTTCCAAAAAACATGAAAAAACATTTCGTCAAAACAGCATAAACATATAAAATAATTCACATTATAAGATGGCATGCAATTTGCATTTATAGAGTAAATATTTTTACAGGAGATATTACTATGATAAAAAATGCTATAGTGCTTATGTTTGACTCTTTGCAGTATAACTACCTTGGTTGTTATGGAAATACGTGGATAAAAACACCAAATATGGACAGATTGGCCCGTGAAGGTGTTCTTTTTGAAAATTCTTACACCGAAGGTTGCCCGACAGTACCTTGCCGTCGTGCAATGCATACCGGTCGTTATACATTACCCTACACAGGCTGGACTCCAATGAGTATGGAAGATACCTCTATTGCAGATTTATGTTGGGGTCGCCCAATCGATACAGCTCTTATTTTTGACTGCCCTATGTATCGTTTACCAAAGTTCGGCTATACACGTGCTTTTGACAAAGTATGGTTCACACACGGACATGAAGGTGATCAATATTTCTTTGAAAACGATCCACTTTATGAATTTTCTCCTCTTGATTTTATCGACGATAAAACTGCTGAAAGTTATCGCCAGAAAAATGGAGAAATGGGCTATAACGCAAACTTGCACGAATTATCATGCTACCTAAAACAACGCCAAAACGGTAAAGGCGCAAAAGAAGAAGAACGCTATGTTGCAAAAA
>CAYJPB010000108.1:0-2073 GCA_964371955.1 uncultured Desulfovibrionaceae bacterium
TAAACGCTTCATTCATCTCATATTGCTGGAAAATATCCAATCCTCTATCGAGTAAAATCTTCCATCCGTTATTTATCACTATGTGTCTGGCATGTATTGTCTTTGAGTCTACAAATTCCCATGTAAAATGAACACCGTTAGCATTAGCTTCTTCTTGTATCAATCTAAAGTTTTCTGCTTGTGTAAGTTCTTTAAATTCGTCTACAACCGTGACTAAATGGACTGTTACATCGTCAGCTTCGTTTTTAAATTTTAAAACTGTTTCGAGAAATTCCATAAAATTTCTTTGTTGATAAAATAATCGAATATATGGATCTGTGACAATGATTTCTGTAGCGTTTTTAAAATAAGCACCAAAGAGATTGTCATAAGAAATATTTTTTTGATTTTCATAAAAAATATGATGACCTTCTTGCAAAAGATTATGTTCACTCCTTGTGTCACGCGAGGAATTTTCCCATTGTGTGGATGACACGTCCTCAACAACATCCTCAGCAGGTTCTCCATCTATGATTTTATGATATAATTTTGGATATTCACGCTCTTCAAGCGTAGTTATTTTTACTTCTTTCTCTTCTTCGTTAATATAAGAAAATTGTACGGGGTCATAAGTTGTATCAATTCTCATTAATTGATCTTTAACTCTTTTACGTCCTTCAATTGCAAAAGACAGTATTTCTTCAATTTCATCAACTGTTACGTCGCCGTGGGGAAAAAGTAATTTCACAAGTCCTGAAAAAGTCTTATTGATAGCTTCCCGATCTCTGGTTGAAATTTTTGATGATAGTGAAAAATATTTTGAATAGAGATTTGAATAATCGCTATTGCGGTAATAGCGTAGTATTTCAGCCAAATAGTCCACCACAAAACCATAGGAAGTCGAGAACATTTCGCTACGTATAATACTAACTTCCCACCCAGGAATATAAAAATGGATACGATCTAAAAAAGCTGAATCATAATATTTATCCGGAAGCTCACAGAATAAATCAGAATGTTTCAACATGTGCGGGACGGTCTGTTGAGTATTTCCCACAAAGACCATTGAAGCATCAGCCCCTAAGGTTTCAACACCACGTGAAAATGACTTATTTGCCATATAATTTTTCATTATATCTACTAATGCTTTATCAACTCTTTTTTGCTTTCCTGCAAATTCATCAAATGCAACACAATCCCAATAGCCAACCAAGCCAATTTTTCCCGACGCATTATTCACAAACAGCTTAGGAACAGAAACCTCACCACCGGAAATCAAAATACCATGTGGTGAAAATTCAGAATACACATGAGATTTACCTGTTCCTTTTGGCCCTAATTCCATTAAATTATAATTACGCTCGCAGAAAGGAATAAGCCTTAATAATTGTGTTAGTTTACTACGTTTTCCAAATTTATCCGGATCAAAGCCGATACTTTGGATTAATAAATCTATCCATTCATCTGTAGTAAACTCTTTGCGAGCTACACAATAAGCTTCAATATCAAAATGTGAAATTTGGATTGGTTTTAAACTTGAAAGTACCCAAGGAACAGATTTTACATCTTCTTCATATGAATATTCCACTTCTGCTATGCACCAAACTCCACTTACAAGCAATTTGGGGTGCAATTTAATTGTTGTAGAGTCAACAACGACTCTTTTTATCCCCAAGTTTGAAAATTCTGCTTCGTAGATATCTTCTTTATCATTCAGCGAAACAGAAATTTTGTCGATAACTTTATACCTACCCTTTTCTTTGATGTTCGAGCGAATAAGTCCTGCTTCGTTGCGATGTACATAGTGTTTTTGCAAAATTTCTTTAACAATTTCAATTCCGCTCTGAATGCTGTCTTCATCGCTTGTTGCACAATATTGCCCTAGCAAATACTCAAGGACATACGTGGGTACAATAGCATTGCCTTTTACAGCTTTCACAAGATCTTTTCTTACAACAAGCCCTTGAAAATGAGTATTGATTTTATTATCGAATTCTTTCATAAAGCACCTATAAGGAGTTAAGTTTAAAAATCAAAATCTGATGTGAACGATCTACGAATAATATATGGCATACTTTTATACGTTGTGTAGGT
>CAYJPB010000108.1:2083-7103 GCA_964371955.1 uncultured Desulfovibrionaceae bacterium
ATTGTACTGTTCTTCTAAGCGCAATTCGACAATTTGATTATTGAATTTTTCAGCTTTATTAGAAAGTACAAAGCGCACCCTTTCTTCTCTGTCAATCGTATTTTCTGATTTACTGTCGAAATCAATTTCACGCGTTTCAGAAAGTAGTTCACCATCTTTTGTATAAAGTCCTATGCGTAATTTACGAGGAAGAATTTTTTGAGTTACAATATCTCTTTGATATAAAATTGCAGTAAACTGACCGGAAGTAATCGGGCTATTGATACTTGGGCTAATCACATCGACGTCAACATAGCTTGTATCGTCTTGACGTTTTTTATTAATGGAGATGACCGGTAATACAATTTCTTGTAAAGATGTTCCACCATGCACAAATTTGTATCCTGCCCCTTGCTTTCGTAAGCGGTGAATCGTTTTAGGGAATTGTGCTTCAATATTTCCATCCAAACCTAATTGTTTAGCTGAAAACTTAACAAAATTTTGCGATTCTTCTAAGTTCTTACCAAGGACAAAGCGACGATTACTAAAGTAAATCTCATCGCCTGCTGCTTGAACATTAAGAAAATCACTTTCGTCAAGATCCTTATTTTGATACAAGAAACCATGGTCAGCCGTTATAATTAAATTATTAACATTTGCAGAAGTAAGAGCTTTAATAAGATCTGTTAATTCTATAAGGCTGTTTTCACTTGCGCTAAACGTGCTATTTTCAGTTTTAAAGTCGTCTCCTATAGCATCAATAACATTATGGTAAAGATAAATGACATGATTGTCACGTACAAAATCACGTTTTTCATTACTGCTTAGCGCGAGAAAATCCTTAGCAACACAGGCTGTAGATTGAGCATATTTTGCCTTGAGAATCTTGCCTCTATTCTCCGTTCCTTGCGCGCTATGCCCATCTACAGAAACAATTGCGGAAGTATCTTCTGCAATAGATATTTCTTTATTTGGCAACAACGCTGCCATTCCAAGTTGTGTATATGTGGGTATTTGTGCAAGCATAGGTTTAATACTTGCTGAAAAGCGATTTTCTTTGGTTAGCAATGAGCATAATTCTTTACCTATATCGTAACGAAGAGCATCTGAGATGATAACACAAATTTTCTTTTTTCTTTCGACAAAAGGTAATACTTCATATTGATAAAAATCCTTTTGAGCAAGAATATTTGAAGCTTTCCAAGTTTCACTGTTATCCAGAATCACTTGAAAATTTTGAGCAAGTTTAAATAGAAAAGAATTTGTATAGTGATTTTCTACTTCAACCAGCAAATCCTCAAGAAGCTTTCTTTTCCCAAAGGCATTGATATGATAAATTATTTTTCTGTAGGCTTTGTCTATCTTATACCAATTTCTTGCATATTCATTCACAGCAATATCGAAGGAATTGCAAGTAAGAGAGGTACGAGCAAGTTCTTCAAAGAAATGGACTGCGAAAATCATGGCTCTATAGATATGCTCATAGTCTTTATACCAAAAGCTTTTCTTCCTTGTGTCGATAATTTCTTTGATTTCTTTAAATGTTGCCGTTCTATTGACTAGATGTTTATTTAATGCAGAAATTATTTTTTGCTCAAAAACTTCAAAACAGTCGAAAAAAATAAGTTCACGATAATCAACGTCTTCAATGCGTTGCGTTATTTCTAACACATCGGCATACCGTTCCGAAAGAATTGCAAAACTCTTGGCAAATTGGCGATTATTTTTCCAACGATTGATAAAGATTTCTGCTTCTGCAGTGAATTTTACTTTTCGTGCTTTTTCTTCTAAAGTTCTTTCATAGCAAAAATCAAACAATTGTATTGTAAGCTCTTCTACAGAAGGAGAGCTTGAAGAATAGCCATATATCTTTTCAAGCTCTTTCCACAAAAATGAAGATAAATTATAGTTTGCAATTTCTTTCATTTTTTTTGAAAGACTTTCTTCATCATCTTCAAAAGTGCTTAACAAAGTTTCTAAAATAGAGTCAATGCGTGGCGAACAGTCGAGAACAATGGCAAACATATTGATTGAAAGCTGATAAAAACTTTTATCAAAATCATTGAGGTGTTTTTGGAATTTCTTCACTCTGTCTTTGTTATTGAAAAATGCAATATGCTCATTCACGAAATTTACATATTCTCTATCTAAACCCAATTCAAATAAGAAAAGCGAAGTTTTATCTGCATGAAATTCAACATGCGAAAGAAGAACATCGAGCAACCAATTGTCTTTATCCTCGGGCTTACTTCCTTCATGGTAGACTAGAAAGTTTTGCTCTCTTTTTTCACGTAGCATTAAATGCTTTAAGAAAATTTCATTATTATCTAATTCTATTTTCTCGATATTATCTTCAGGTGAAAATGTAAGATTATCATAGTCTTCACGTAAATTTTTATCGCTGTCATACCAAAAGACTATGCGATATTTATCGAAAAGTTTTAGAAGTGATTGGCTTATATTGTTGTGTGACATAAAATTCCTTATATATCAACCGGTTTGTTGAGTATCTTCTACAATCATACTTCCAAATAGAAAACTAATTGTTGTCCAAAATTCATCAAATGTACCATCATTATTTTTTGATAAATGCCCTTGAATATAGGTTGAAATATCTTCCTCAGTAAAACTATCATCCTCAAGCATTTCTGTAAATGTTGTTATCAAGTTTTCTCGCCTTTCAACTAAGGTAGGCTCATTGAGGTTTAAAATGTCTATAGTATCATATCCTCGTGCACACTTTCCCTTTATTTTTCCATCAAAAGTATAAGTAAAATAATCTTCGCAATCTGACTCCAGTGGAGAAACTAAGTTCTTATGGAAAAAATTATCTTTAGCATTTCCGCAAGTATGAGGAGTGCCTTGTACAACATTTGCCTGACAAGAGCATAGTAAATTACTGTAATCAAAAGTCAAAGTAGAATCAAGCGATCGTGGAACAAAATGCTCTATATGCGAGTATTTGTTCGTAAGCTTTGATTCACAATAGCAACAAATCCTTCCCTGTTCTCTCATTAGGCTTTTATGAATTTTATCCTTAACTGCGGGTTCTGAATTTAATCTCTCCCATTTTGTTGTTGTTTTGCCTGTCTTCCATCGCGTAAATTCAACCGGTTCTTGATTTTTTATAACATGCTTCATTTTCCTATAAGCTCCATACGTTTTACTAATGCACGAGCTTTAACCAGTTCAGGATCGTCACCAATTTTTTCTTCAAGCGCACTAATCTGTTTTTGAGCTTGAGTTAATTTTTTATCATGAATGGCAACAAATATTTGATCCAATTCGCTTGCAACTTCTTTTGGTCTTGTTGTTTCAAGTCCCATAAAACTTTTTAGAATTGTCTCACTTGTCTTTCCATACATTTCTCTTGGACTATGTGCTATTAAACCATCTTCCGTATTTTCAAGCATGAAGACACTATTTGATTCAACATGCGTAAGGACGTGCGGTGAGTGCGTGGAAATAAGAAATTGACAATTTGGAAATGTTTCACGTAATTGCGGTATAATCATTTGTTGCCATGTAGGATGTAAATGTAAGTCTATTTCATCTATAAGAACAACGCCTTCACCATGCAAAGGATTTTCAAGCGAAGAGTTTGCTATTGCTAATCTTCGCGCAATATCACCGATAAGTGCAAGTAGACATTTTTCACCGTCAGAGAGTTGGTTTAAATATATTTCTTCATCATCTTTTTTTGCAACCATCCTCAGAGGGTTGCGTTGTATGTGTATATCTGTAATTTGCGGCATAAAAATGCTTAAAGCTTTTCTTACAAAGTCAAGCTGCTTATCTGTGGTAAAGCTCTTTTCACGTCTATTATTTTCATTTTCTAAATCCTCACGCAGTCTAAACCATTTAAAGAAGGCTTTAAATGAGGTTATATTTTCTAGGCAGTTCTCATAAGCATCAACCATTGAAAAAAAATACTCGCTTTGCACTTCGATTGAAGCCCCTTGTATTGCACGCCCGACAGGATAGTAGGCAAAAAGGGGAAGGTTTGCCTCTTGAGGAATTTTATCTATTTTTTCTAATAAGTTACTCATGTGTAGATACAAATCATTTGAGTATGCAAGCATATTGTTTGTTTCTTTGCCAATCCCAAGTTCTACTTTGTACTCATTGACTTTATCATTGAGTATAATAGATATTGTAGATGTGGAAAATGCATTATTTATATCTGCGTTGCGAAAAATTATAGGATTTTCAGGTTCTCTGAATTTCTCTATTATTTCAGAGAGCAATATTGAACACGCATCAAGGACAGTCGTTTTACCTGCACCGTTTATACCTACAAATACATTTATGCTTTCATTTAGTTCAAGTTTTAAATTTTTTGCAGAACGAAAATTTTCAAGCGAAAGTTCTTTTATATACATCTTTTCTCCCTACAATCCTGTTATTTTCTTCAATGCCTTACCAAATTTAGCATAGTTTACCTTCACGCCATCGTCAAGGTCAATATTCATCCGCTCTGTGGCGAGTGGGTAGAGAATATCGTGCTCATAATCTTGAAGTTCAGCAAGGGCTTTTACTCTTGCATCTATAGTTTTGGTGATTTTTACTTTTTCACTTGCCGACAAGCTCGCACTTGTGGCTTGGTGTTCGAGTTGCTTCTTGTCTGCTTCAAGTTTTGCTATAAATTCACGCAAATAATCATTGAGAACAATGTTTACTGTATCTTGATTATATCTATGCAGATAAATCAAAGCGTTGAATGTGCCTTTAGGGCTTGAAAAGAGCCAATAGATAGGGCGTTTTTGATATTTTTTTACATGGTCGTCATAAAACTCTTTAATAAAGTAATCACGAATAGAATAGTTCGCTTTATTTTTCACATTAAGAGCCTGTTCAATAAAGTTCATATTATCTTGATAGGTGCTTTCGCCGTAAACTGTTTTTACAAACAAGCGGAACCGATCGACTATATCGTCAACAAACCAGTTATCATCAAGAATAGGGATAACATTATCTTTATCGGGCATAAAGCTCGGGTTTGGAATTTGCTCAAGATACTCGTTTACGCCATCGCCTTGAC
>CAYJPB010000109.1:0-7072 GCA_964371955.1 uncultured Desulfovibrionaceae bacterium
GGGCGACTGCTATGGTGCCTTATATAGCCTTGGTAAAGTTCAAAATTTCCGATGCAAAGGCTGCGTGGTATAGTGCTGTAAGTGGTTTTGTGAGCTGTATTGCTTGGTATCTGATTATCGATCCATCAACAAAAATCGTAAACTTCACTCTTATTGAAGGTTTATGGTCAAGTCTTCCTCCTTTCCTCGTCGGTATTGCTGTTTCACTTCCTGTGTTTATTATATGTCATAAGATGGTATATGTAAGAGCAAGTCAAGAAGTTACAGAATAATTACAGATAGTTGAAAAGGGAAATCTTCCCATAAGAAAACCATGATCGAAAAAGATACTTTCATCATGGTTTTCTTTTTTGTATGGACTCTGTCTTTCAAAAATTTTCATATATAAAAATATTTTAAAAGAAAAAACCAAAATGAAAATGAATTATTTTAGTGAATTTAATTCTAAAATTATGAAAAAAAGCGTTTACTCTTTGAATTAATTATATAAACATATTATTACAAGAGAGTATTTACGGCTTGACTTTTAGTCAGATAACTTGTTACAATTCTTACGTTACTGTACTAATGACTTAAAATTGGTTAAGCCCATATTTTATAAAAAGAGAACTTTTTTGGGATAATATATGACAAAACAATTAAAAAAATTTTTTAGCAATAACCTATCAGTTATTGGTGTTTTTTTTATCATCCTTCTTCTCGCATCTCTTATGCAATGGTACAGTATTGTAGTGGATGAACAAGTGCATACAGTTGCTCGTTATCAAATGCAAGAAATTACTCACCAGCTTGAAATTATAATAGAAGAAAATATAGAAGAAAGTGTTGAAGATTTATCTTTACTTGCTGAATTTATTGTAGAAGCTGATGCCTTATCCTCAAATATTTCAGACTATCTCAATTCACAATCACAAGTAAAAGAGTTTGATACTCTTTACTATGTGGATTTGACAGGAAGTGGGATTTCTCCTCTTGGCGATGAACAAGATTTTTCATCAAACAAAACATTTTTTAATGCTTTGACGAACGATTATTGTATATCAGACCCTTACTTTTCACCTGAGACAAACGATTTTGTTTTTAGTATCGCTGTTCCAGTAAAACAAGAGAATGAAGTTGTCGGGGTGCTTTTTTCCGAAACTTTAATGGAAGACATCGATGAGCTTTTAGAGCGTTCTCTTGAAGGAAATGCCTTAGTTTTCTTTGTTGATACCTCGTTCAATATTCTTTTTACAAACAGTGAAGACCATTCTGCTTCTGAACTTATTCCCTTTGATGATGTTGAACTAATGGGGCACACAAACGTTTCTAATGCCCGTTCAGACATGACACAAGGGCTTAGCGGTAGTTTCTTCTATCTTCTTGGTGATTCAGAAAAAATCATGACTTATGCCCCTATAGCCCTAACAGAATGGGCTTTGACGATCGCCGTTGAAATTGACATGATAAGTAGTATACTTGACGAAGCCGTGGGGAATATTTCGTCTGTAGCTGTTGTGATTTTGATAGTGTTATTCGGTCTTGGGGTATATTTTTGGGTAACAAGAAATAATTTACTCACATCACTTGAAAAAACAGCATATTACGATGAACTGACCGGTTTACAGAATATTGTAAAATTTAAAATGGATATGCAAAAAGCCCTCATCGATAATCCTACAAAGCAGTACGACATTTTAAAATTTGACATAATAAACTTTAAAGTTATTAATGAAATGTTTGGCTTTGAAGTGGGGAATAAAGTCTTACAAGCTACAAAGCTTGCATATGATAAATTACAAAATCCGAAAGTGCTTATGTGCCGAGTTGCCGGTGATGAATTTATGGTTTTTGCAGGTGACGATTTTTTAGACAATGATAAAAGATTACGAATATATGAGAAATATTTCAAAACACTTATACCTGAAATAACTGAACATAAAGTTTTCTATAACTACGGGAAGTATAAAATAGAACTTGGTGAAACAGATGTTAATGAAATTGTCAATAAAGTAAGTCTTGCTCACAAAATTGCAAAAGATCGCAAAGACGGCATAATTCAATATTATGATAATGTTGCAAAAATGCAAATTATGCTCGAAGCCGAACTTACCAATAAAATGGAAGAAGCCCTTAAAAATAATGAATTTGTGGTGTATCTGCAACCAAAATTCGAGGTAGCCGAAGGCAAACTTATTGGCGCAGAAGCCCTTATACGCTGGATTACTCCAAGCGGAAAAATGATATACCCCGATGTTTTTATCCCACTGTTTGAAAGAAACGGTTTTATTGTTGATGTAGATCGTTATGTTCTTGAAACCGTGTGCAGTTCTATGCGTTCATGGCTAGATCAAGGTATGGGAATTGTACCTATATCTGTCAATTCTTCTCGCTTAAATTTAAATAATCCGGAATATGTAAGGGATATTGAAGCTGTTGTAAATCTTTTCTTTATTCCGCACGAATATATAGATATTGAACTGACTGAATCTTCAACAGTGGGTAATGAAGAAGCTATAGAAAAACTGTTCCGTGAATTACACGCCGGCGGATTTAAAATATCAATAGACGACTTCGGCTCCGGTTACTCTTCGCTTGCTATGCTCAAAAACTTTGATGTCGATACATTAAAAATGGATAAAAGCTTCTTCCGTGATAGCACAATAATTCGCCGTGACGATATGCTTATTGACGGAATAGTAAAACTTTCTCACAATTTAGGTATGTATGTTGTTGCCGAAGGCATTGAAACTCTCGAGCAAGTTGAAAGATTAAAAGAAATGAATTGTGATGCTGTGCAAGGCTATTACTACGCAAAACCAATGCCTATTGAAGAATTTGAAGAAAGATACGGTGATATTTTGCGTAATAAAGCATTGGAAAAAACAGCAACTCTTCCTTTAATTCAAAATATTAACGATACCCGCTTTGCCAATTCCTTTGTACCATGCGGAATCGTTATCATGGAAATTAGTGAGTCTTTTACAATCCTTGAAGCAAATGAAGGGTATTTCAATATTATAGGCTATACAAAAGAAGAAATTAGAGATTTATTTGAGAATAAAGGTGTACGCCTTATACATCCAAACGATTTAGAAGATATGTTTGCCTATTTTCATTCGCGATTAGCAATTGATCTGCATCGTCACATGGAATATGCGTGTCGTCTACGAAATAAAAACAATGGTTATATGCTTGTGCAATTCTCCGGAAGAGCCGCAGTGAATGAAATTGGCGTAACCAGACTTTATTGTTCTATAACAGATATTACTGCCTATTCACAAACAGCAAAAGAACTGGAAAATGAAAAAGACTTTATCTCTGTGATTGCTTCTCTTTCTGAAAGCGTGTTTTTTGATTTTAATGCGGTAACTGGACTTATGCGGTTTTCTGAAAACTTTGCACAATTAATAGGTATACCCGACACAATTGAAAATTTCCCCGAATCTGAAATCGCTGCTGCAATGTTTTCAGATCATCCTGAGATTCTTTATGAATTGCAATACCCTAATCTCGATGAAGAAGAGCCGGATAGGGTGTTTAGTTTTACACTGCCTAATGGTGATGAGGTGATTTATATTTATTCTTATAGAATGTTTAGCGATGATGATGGGAATGTACTCAGAATTGTCGGAAAAATGATTGATGTCACCAATCGCCGTGAAGAAGTGCTGTCCATGAAAAATGTAGCGGGCAAAGATCAACTTGATAACTTTTATAATCAATTGTTTACAGAGCAATCTGTCTACGAATATCTTACCGATGTTTCAAAGAATACCAAATGTGCCTTCCTTGTAATTTCATTAAATAATTTTAAAGAAATGCTCAATATATTCGGTAAAGAATATGCAGATGAATGTTTACAAGAAATTGGTAGCATGCTTGGAAGAATGTTCAGAAATGTGGATGTCATCGGAAAAATTGCTACTGATGAATTTTTTGTATTTATTAAAGATTACAAAACTATGGGACTAATTGAAAGAAAAACACAGGAAATATGTGCAAGCATTGAAAAAACACACAAAATAGACGATAAAGAAGTACACATCTTTGCGCGTGTGGGGGTTGCTCTTTATCCGGAACATGCTTCAGGTTTTAGTTCATTATACGCAAAAGCCGTGCAAGCTCTTCATCAAGAAAATAGCGCAACCGAGCCGGTAAATCAGTCTGTTTACTTTTACAATAATGAGTAGTGAGATTCTAACTTACAACCAAAAATTAAGCGCTCTTTCATTCTATTGACACAGCGCTTTTATTTTTGTATTGTTTATATAAATGTATTATTATGCAAAAATACTATAAGTGTAAAATAGCAACAAACTTTTTACATTAAGGAGAGAGGAATGAGTAAATTAAGTGTCGTGGCATGTATCGCCACATGTCTATTTTCAAGTACAGCTTATGCCGACATGATTACCATGTACAACAATACCGACATGGAAATTGTGCGTCTTGAGTGTTATCAAGATGGCTCAATTGAACCCCAAAGTTTGGTTCTTGAAAACTTGGCGCCCTTCAGTTCTGTTGAGTTTTCACCTGAAAATACACCTGAATTTTTTTGCCAAAGACTTGTGTATACACTTGATAGCAATGGCGAAGAGCAAGTAATTCAGTTTTATGCCGAACATACGGTGCCTAGCTTAGAAACTATTCAACTCGACTTTAACCCCGTTAATGCTTATTCTACCGAGCATCTCATGCCACAGCTCACATCAACAAACGGTTATTATGTCGAGCAAAAAGCTCCCGGTATAACTTTTAATCTTGCAACACAGTTTTTAGTGGGTGAAGAAAGTGAAGCGAGATGGCAAACCTATACAACTCCCGGCGAACATATAAATGATAATAGCGATTATTTTCTCACAGCAGGTGGACAATCATGGAGCCTTACAGGGCAAAAGGTAGAATTTAGAGGAGATAAACCCTATGCGTTTGGTGTATATACTGTATACACCCCTTCTTTGGCAACTCCACTTTTTGCCGAACTTGATAATTATGGATTTAAACTTGAAACACTTATGTTTGACGGCATAGAAACTCCTTTTAATGGTGACGGCATTAATGCTATGAATAATGCCCTTCTTCTAACTTTAGCTTTTAATGGTGATAATCGCACAATGTATTTTACCAATGAAAATGGTTTAAGCTTGATTCTTAATTTTAGTCAAGGCTTAGTTCATATGTCTCTCAGTAATCCAAATATAGAATTCTAAAATATTTGAGCTAGTTAAAATATTATGAGGATTAAACCGCATTATGGTTTAATCCTCATATCATTTAATATATTTAATTATTGATTACACAAATAACATTCTGTCGTTTGCAAGTTCTTCGTGTTGCGTGCTTGAATAAAATTCCATAAGTTTCGGAACTGTCATTTCCTCTCGTTCTTTTCCTTGAATATCAAGTATTATTCTACCCTTATTCATCATAATAGTTCGAGTGCCGCTTGAAAGCGCGTCTTGAATGTTATGGGTGATCATCATTGCTGTGAGTTTGTGTTTTTTGATGATTTGATTGGTTATATCCATTACTTTTACAGCGGTAGCAGGATCAAGCGCGGCAGTGTGTTCGTCAAGTAAAAGCAATTTTGGCGGTACAAGCGTTCCCATAAGCAGAGTGAGCGCTTGCCTTTGCCCGCCCGATAAAAGACCTACTTTTGTGTGTATTCTATCTTCAAGCCCCATTTGAAATTCAGCAAGAGCGGCTTTAAAGATTTCTCTTTCTTGCTTTTTAATTGCCATACTCAAACCTTTATGCTGACTGCGTGAATACGCAAGCGCAAGGTTTTCCTCGATTGTAAGACTTGGCGCAGTGCCGAGCATAGGATCTTGAAAAAGCCGTCCTATATATCCTGAACGTTTATGCTCCGCTTCATAACTGATATTTTTTCCCTCAAGTAGTATAGAACCCTCATCAGCCCAGAAAAAGCCTGAAATCGCATTAAACAGCGTGGATTTTCCTGCGCCGTTTGAACCAATCAAGCAGACAAATTCTTCCTTCTCTATATGAAGATTTACTTTATTGAGTGCCTTGTGCTCGTTCGGGGTATTTTGTGAAAAGATTTTCGTGAGATTAGTGATTTTTAGCATCTTGCAATCCTTTACGTTTGATTTGCTGACGTTTGAAATACACTTTCGCCGTCGGAACAGCTAGCGCAACAGCAACAATAAGCGCGGAAACAATTTTCAAATAATACGCGGGGAAAAGACTGGTTTTTAGTGCAAGTGCGATAATCAGTCGATACACAATCGAACCCATTGCAACGCTGATAAAGCCCCATGTCACATTGCGTATACCAAATAATTGTTCGCCAATAATTACCGATGCAAGCCCCACCGCTATAATCCCAATGCCCGAACTGATATCTGCAAAGCCTTGATATTGTGCCAATAATGCGCCCGATAAAGCAATACATGCATTGCTCAAACCAAGCGTAAGTATTTTTGTTGAATCAACATCAATTGAAGAAGCGCGCACCATTGCTTCATTATCGCCCGTTGCTCTTATGCAAAGACCTGCATGCGTTTTGAAGAAAATTGCCAGCACCACAATCACAAGCAAGCAGAAAATCATTGAAAGTACAAGCCTTACAACTTCACGATTTACCTCAGGAAATGCATCAAGAGCCAAGCGGAAAATTGTGTCAATTCCAACAAGCGCAATGTTTGAGCGTGAACCCATTATAGCAAGATTTATGGAATATAATCCACTCATCGTTAAAATACCCGCCAAAATTGGGTGAATAGAGAGTTTTGTCTGGAAAAAGCCCGTCACGCTTCCGCCTACAAATCCTGCACACATACCCATAACTACAGCCAAGAAAGGATGCCCCATCGCCGTAATAGCAGCAGATGTCGCAAGCCCAAAAGTAAACGTGCCCTCAGCTGACAAATCAGGCACATTCAATATGCGAAAAGATATGTATATCCCAATCGCAAGCAGTGCATAGATAAATCCAAGCTGGAACGAACCAAGTAATAGTATCATAGAAATCCTTTCTTATGAAGAGGATTGGATTTCTGGGGGAGGGGAAAAACCACACTTTTGAAAAAAGTGATGTTTTTTCCCTCCCCCAAGAATCCAACATATC
>CAYJPB010000110.1:0-7060 GCA_964371955.1 uncultured Desulfovibrionaceae bacterium
GTGAAGGAAGCACAACTCCTGTTGGTCAAAAACCTGATGTCCTTGCATACCCTGCAATGATCGATGCGGTTCGCCCTCACTACAATGAATACAAAGAACATGCGGCGAAAAATTCAACTGCAGAAGTGAAAAAAGGTGTGGGAATTGCATTCGGTTCATACAACTGCGGCGGTGACGGCGTTGACACAGCAGAAGTTTGGATTCAACTCGATGCCGATAATGGTATCACTGTAGGTGCCGCTTGGTCAGATCACGGACAAGGTTCTGACATGGGCGCAGTGGGAACAGCACACGAAGCTTTAAGAGCGATGAATGTTCCTGTTGAAAAAATCCGTTTTTCATGGGCTGATGCCGCAAAACATCCTGTAGCCGGCCCAATCGGTGCAGAACGTTCACAAGTGGTTCTTGGCGGTGCTATCCGTCTTGCATGCGAAGCTTTACTTGAAGCCGCTAAAAAAGCTGACGGCTCATTCATGAATTATAGCGAAATGAAAGACAAAGGTCTTGAAACTCGTTATCATGGCACATACAGCACTGACGGCGTTCCTTGTGATCCTAAAACAGGCCTTGGAAATCCATTCTCTGTGTACTTATACTGCATACATTTGGCAGAAGTAAGCGTTGAAATTGCCACAGGTAAAACCACAATCGATCGTATGCTCTGCGTTGCTGATATCGGTAAAGTAGGTAACCAACTTCTTACGGACGGCCAAATCTATGGTTCAATAGCTCAAGGTGTTGGCTATGCTCTTTCAGAATCTTATGAAGATCCTGCAAAACAAAGCAGCCTTTCAGGCGGTGGTTTCCCATTCATCAAACAAGTACCTGATGATCTTTCAATTATTTATTGTCAAGATAATCCACGCAGCTATGGTGCATTTGGTGCGGCCGGTGTCGGTGAAGGTATCACTTCAACACCTCACGTTGCCATTTTGAACGGAATCACGAATGCATGTGGTGCACGTATCACGCACTTGCCTGCAACACCTGATAAAGTTCTTGCAGCTATGAAGAAATAATCCAATATAATCAATAAAATAAGCAAAAGGGCATTTTCATTTTTATGGAAATGCCCTTGTGTTATTAATTTTCTTTACATAATAAATAAAATTTGCTAGTGTGGGAGGTAGGAAATTAATTGGTTTAGAGGTTTTATATGTTGGGTAGATATGAGAAAAACGCAGAGGTTGCCAAGGCAAGAAAATTGTTTCAAGAACAAGGTATTATTGAAAATGAAAATATCGTCCCCCCAATGATTCTTCGCTCATGGAGAAGAAGCAGAGAGGCAAACGCCAACCCAAATAATAATTCCTACAAACTTTTAAAACCTGAAGAACTTCAAAAAATACGCGAACAAAACACTTCACTTCTCGAAACGGCTATTCCCACCATTGAAATTTTTTTTGAGCATATACAAAATTCACTTACCAATTTAATTTTAACCGATTCAACCGGTGTTGTTCTGTGCAGTATGGGAGGAGGCACAGGTTTTGGAGGTAACGAAGCTACTTCTATGATAGGATTTTATACTTCTGAAGCATATGAAGGAACAAATTCTATGGGCTTATGCCTTGAGGAAAAACAAGTTGTTTCTGTGATTGGCGCCGAACACTATAAAAGTATTTTTGATGACTGGTATTGCACTTCTGCACCTATCATGGACGAACATAACAAACTTATAGGTACAATTTCCTTTGTGACACATAAAGATAATGTTCACTTACATACCTTGGGAATGGTGAGTGCTGTTTCAAAAACAATTTCCGAACAGTTGAAATTAAAACAGCATATACATCAGCACAAAGCCATACTTGAACTGCTGAAAGAGGGGGTTATCGTTCTCGATAAAGAAATGCGTATACTTGAAATTAATTCCTATGCTCAAGAGCTTTTTAGAACCTCATCAAGTGTCATAAACGAAAAACTTTCAAGTATTGTAACCGACTGCACCCAAATCAAACAACTCTACAATCTTTCTGCCGTAGTAGATAAAGATATCACCCTAAGCCTCACAGACGGCAAAACTGTACACTGCACACTCTCTTCTTCATCTGCAGGAGAAGGTATTATTATAAATTTACGAGAACGTACACGTATACAAAGTCTTGCCAAACGTTTGATAAAAAATACTGCCAAATATACATTTAACGATATTTGTGGTAATTCAAAGGAAATCGTCAACACAAAAGAACTTGCAAAAGCTGCAAGCACTCACGACGCAACGGTTTTACTCTTGGGTGAAAGTGGTGTGGGAAAAGAACTTTTTGCCCAAGCGATACATAATGCAAGCTATAGAAAAGACGCGCCATTTATTGCTATTAACTGTGGGGCCATCCCAAAAGAACTTGTGCAATCGGAACTTTTTGGCTATGAAGCGGGGGCATTTACAGGAGCACTGAAGGAAGGAATGCCCGGCAAGTTTGAACAGGCCGACGGCGGTACGATTTTCCTTGATGAAATTGGTGATATGCCTTTAAATGTGCAAGTAAATTTACTCCGCCTTTTACAAGAAGGTCTTGTGGTGCGTATCGGGGGAAAAAACCCTCGCCCTGTAGATGCTCGAATTATTGCCGCAACAAATAAAGATCTTTTAAAAGCCGTGGAAAAAAAACTTTTCCGTAAAGATCTCTATTACAGGCTGAACGTATTTGGGCTGACTATTCCCCCTTTGCGAGAAAGAATGAGCGATATACCTCTCTTGGCACGACATTTTTTAAAAAAATATCAAGCAAATATGACAAAACAAATAGACGGCTTTGCACCCGAAGTGCTTGAGCTTCTTTCAAAATATTCATGGGTAGGCAATATACGAGAGCTAGAAAATATTGTTGAAAGAGCTACAATCGTCTGCACACAAGATTTGATACAAAAAGAAGATTTGCCTCTGGAAATTCTTCAACCCTCTTCCCGCTCTATGAGTATAATGTTACCTACAGCTCAGTCTATTGAACAACAAAACACTATGCTCTACACACTTACAGATACACAGCAGAACTACAGAGAAAATAGAGCCAAAAACATTCTCTCGAATGATACCGCAATCATTTCTACACAAGTCAATCTGAAAGATTATGAAGGTTCATATATTAAAGAAGTGCTTACACAAACAAAGGGCAATATACGCGCTGCCGCAAAGATGTTAGGTATTTCAAGAGGTACTCTTTATAAGAGGATAAAGGAATACGGAATTGAAAGGGCAACTTCTGCAGTGAATTAAATAGAACGAAACAAAATTTTAAATTATTGAACTAATTAACTTGACAAGAGTTGTGTTTTGACTATACTAAACAGCTCTAAAGGTTTTATACAAGTTCGTACTTGAAATACTTTAACATACATATTCAATATTTAAGGAGAAGGCATGGCAAATCATAAGTCAGCACTCAAACGTCACAAACAAAGCGAAAAGCGTAACGAACGCAACCGTGCAAACCGCACTCGTATCAAAAACGCTGTAAAAGCTGTTAAAGCCGCTATCGCCTCAGGCGACAAAGAAGCAGCAAACCTTGCACTTGCAAATGCAACTTCTACGCTTGATACAGTTGCCGGAAAAGGCGTTATCCACTGGAAGAAAGCCGCTCGTAAAGTTTCAAGACTTACTAAAGCTGTAAATCAAGTAGCATAATTACTTCTATCATTGCAAAATTTCGTCATGAAGTGCAGGATATTTTTTCTGCACTTTTTGTCGTTGTGTATGATTAATATCAGAAAAGAACAAAATATGCAATTATTCAAGCTAGTTTCAGAAAATACACCTACCGGTGATCAACCTTCTGCCATTCAAGAATTGTCAGAAAATGTTCGCCTTGGTGTTGAAAACCAAGTATTGCTGGGTGCTACAGGCACGGGTAAAACCTTTACTATGGCAAATGTGATTGCGCAATGTGATAAGCCTGCGCTCATTTTGGCACATAATAAAACACTTGCCGCTCAGCTTTATGGCGAGTTCAAAGCTTTATTTCCTGAAAATGCAGTAGAATATTTTGTTTCGTATTACGACTACTACCAGCCTGAAGCCTATGTTCCTTCATCTGATACATATATCGAGAAAGATTCAGCAATAAACGACAATATAGATAAACTTCGACATGCCGCTACACATTCGCTTCTTACAAGGCGTGACGTGATTATTGTTGCTTCTGTCTCTTGTATTTATGGGCTTGGTTCACCTGAATATTATGCAAAACTGATGATTCCTATCGAAATCGGGCAAAAAGTCAGTATGGATTCGCTCATCGGGCAAATGGTGGACGTGCAATATACAAGAAATGACTTTGATTTTCACAGAGGAACTTTTCGCGTGCGTGGCGATGTGCTTGAAATAATTCCTGTATACGAAAGGGAAAGAGCGCTTCGAGTTGAATTTTTCGGTAATGAAATTGAAGATATTTCTGAAATAGATCCGCTTACAGGCGATATTTTGGGAAAAATTCGTAAAACAATTATCTATCCTGCTTCGCATTACGTCTCAGACAGAGAAAATCTTAACAGAGCAATGGGCGACATTCGCACAGAATTGCAGGAAAGGCTTGTCTACCTAAAATCTGAAAACATGCTTGTGGAAGCGCAAAGGCTTGAACAGCGAACCCAACTTGATTTGGAAATGATGCAAGAATTGGGTTATTGCAACGGTATTGAAAACTATTCACGTCACCTTGATAATCGAAACGAAGGTGATGCGCCTGCAACACTGCTTGACTATTTTCCTAAAGATTTTCTCCTATTTATCGATGAATCTCACCAAACAATTCCGCAAGTGGGGGCAATGTATAAAGGTGACAGAAGCCGAAAAGAAACCCTTGTTAAATACGGTTTTCGTCTGCCTTCTGCCTTAGATAATCGCCCGCTTATGTTCGATGAATATCTCACACGTATCCATCAATCTATCTATGTTTCTGCAACGCCTGCCAAGTGGGAGTTTGAACAAAGTCAAGGGCTTATTGTTGAGCAAATCATACGCCCGACTGGACTTGTCGACCCTATTATTGAAGTGCGCTCCACAACAGGGCAGATGGAAGATTTGCTTTCTGAATGTAGGCAAAGAGCTGCAAAGCACGAGAGAGTGCTTATCACCACGCTTACAAAGCGTATGGCTGAAGAATTGAGTATTTACTTCAAGCAAATGAATGTAAACTCGCGCTATTTGCATTCCGATATCGACACCTTGGAGCGTGTGGCAATTTTGAAGAGTTTAAGGCTTGGCGAATTTGATGTTCTTATAGGCATCAACCTCTTGCGTGAAGGTTTAGATATTCCTGAAGTTTCTCTTGTCGCAATGCTTGATGCAGACAAAGAGGGCTTTTTGCGCTCGACATCATCGTTAATCCAAACCTTTGGGCGTGCGGCACGTAACGACAAAGGGCAAGTTATCATGTATGCCGACAGAATAACAAAGTCAATGCAGGCTGCAATGGACGAAACAAACCGCCGGCGCACAAAGCAAATCGATTATAACGAAGAGCACAATATAATTCCGCAGACAATTATCAAGCCAATCGATACTTCGCTCGATAATCTTTATACCCCAATCGACACAAAAGCAAAGGGTAAAGGTTCGCACAAAGCGAAAAAACAAGAGCAAATTATTGAAATTCCAAAAGAACCGAAAGCTCTCGCCCACCTTATTGACACGCTTGAAAAACAAATGCGTGAACACGCAAAAGAACTGGAATTTGAAAGAGCAGCAGAATTGCGAGATAAAATTACAGAATTGCGTGAAATTTTATTGGGCTAAGATTATTTTTCTTTATTTTTTTAGATGATATTAACAGGCATATGATTCGCCTCCGGCTAGGGCAAAGGGAGTAACCCCCTTTGCAAACCCTAAAAATTACTCTTCATTCTATTCTGCGTAATGTTATAATATTAAACATGATTTAAAATTTGGCTACAATTCGGAATCACGTGACATATAATTTATCTAGCAGAAAAAATATTGCTAAGCGAAAAATAGTGTGCTATGTTCTCCTCATGTTACTACAGAAAAATTTTTGATGAGGAGGTAGATATGCCACTAGTAGGACCTAAGGAAATGTTTGCACGTGCGTATAAAGAACAATACGCAATTGGTGCTTTTAATGTAAATAATATGGAAATAATTCAAGGTATTATGATGGCGGGTGCAGAAGAAAATGCGCCTATCATATTACAACTTTCTGCCGGTGCGAGAAAATATGCCGGTCAAAATTATATTGTGAAGCTTGTTGAGGCGGCACTGATGGAAGCGGATATTCCCGTAGTTCTCCATCTTGACCACGGACCGGACTTCGAATTATGTAAAGCCTGTATAGACGGCGGTTTTACATCGGTAATGATTGACGGTTCACATCTCAGCTTTGAAGAAAATATTGAAGTTACAAAAAAAGTTGTTGCCTATGCTCATGAAAGAAACGTGTGGGTTGAAGCAGAACTTGGCAGACTTGCCGGTATAGAAGACGATGTGAAAAGTGATACACATATTTACACTGACCCCGATCAAGCAGTAGAATTTGTTGAACGTACAGGCTGTGATTCGCTTGCTATTGCCATCGGCACAAGCCACGGGGCGTATAAGTTTACCGGGGAGGCTTCATTAAAATTTGATATTTTAGAGAAAATTGGACAGCTTCTTCCCGAATATCCTATTGTACTGCATGGCGCATCATCTGTTCCGCAAGAATTTGTTGAAATGGTGAATACTTACGGTGGCGATATCGGCTCCGCAAAGGGGATGCCCGAAGAAATGCTCAGACAAGCGGCTTCAATGGCTGTGTGCAAAATCAATATTGATTCAGATATTCGTCTTGCATTAACAGGAAATATTCGCAAATCACTTACAGAAAATCCTAAAGAATTTGATCCACGTTCCTATCTTAAACCTGCTCGTGAAGCGGTTAAGGATATGGTTCAGCGCAAAATCCGCAACGTGCTCGGGTGTTCCGGTAAGGCGTAAATCAATAGTATAATTTTTTTGGCAATTTTTGAAGCTTTCAAAAATTGCCTTTAAACATAATCATTCAAAATAATAGGAGAATACTATGGCTCTTCGCATTGCATTAAATGGTTTTGGTCGTATTGGTCG
>CAYJPB010000111.1:0-7034 GCA_964371955.1 uncultured Desulfovibrionaceae bacterium
ATAGACTAAAGAAATATTCTTAGCATGAGCATCTGTATTACCAATGAGATAATTGAAAATCGCCCATTTGAGCACTTTTTCTTTTTCTGAATCTGATACCGCATCAAAACAATGCTTCAATGTCAATCCTTTTGATACAGACTGAAAATCTTGAAACTCATATTTTTGTGTATTTGAAACCCCGTAGTATTGACATAAATCCAATTGATGCAATCTTTGATTATTTTCTCTATCATATCGTTCTACAAGCAAATATCCGTCTTTCAGCTCAACGTGAGGCGTATTTATTCCCAATCTTTTTGCTAATTTCATCATAAGATATTCATTGAGTGCGCAATCGACAAATGGAGATTCTCCATACGATTTGACAATATAGTTTGTAGGAGAACAATCATTTGGGAGAAAAAATCTGTTACTTTCTCTTATCACAGCAATTTTGTCTTGTGCGCCTGCTAATGAAAATCGAGTTTTATTACCGTATAATATCAAAGGTTTTGTTTTGGTATTTATATTCTTTAGAATTATTTCTTCTCTTGAATTGTTGTATTGCGGAAATTCGCCTTCTGGCAGAATCAAGAAAGCAGAGGAGTTATCTTTTCCATATTTCTGCAAAAAGCCAAATATATCCCTCACATTTTTACCTTCCCAATTTGCAATTAGCTTAAGTGCAGACCCCTCCGGCATTAAATTGATAAAATAATTCCATACAAAATCATTTAACTGCTTTCCCGGAGTAAGAGGTATATGCGGTTCTAAAAAGAATTTTCTTGAGTCATTTAACCATTCTGCTGAATATTCAAACGAAATATTATAGAAATTATAAGCTTCATGTCTTTCTATATATCCTACACATATATTTTCAAATTTTTCATTCTCGCGAATAGTATACCACAATGCAAGACGGGGAGTATTCTCAACCCTATCTTTTTTATGTATATATGTTCCGGCAGATGTGGCAAAACCATTGCGAATCCTCATCAATTCCTCCATCAAAACACCTCTATTACTATTTTTCATAAAAGATAGTATAGAAAGAAAATAAGTGTTTATGATATTTTTCTATCATTTAGCAAAAAAAAAGGCAAGCAATTATGCCTGCCACAAAAAGATTGATTGTATCAATACAATTTGTAAAGTTAGTTTGTAGAGGAGTCTTTCCCTGACAAATATGCAAGCTCAAAGCTTTTCATTTGTTCGACATATTCCTCTGCTCCCGGCATCGGCATTGTATAGCCGCTATTATAATATTCAGCAAAGAAATTGTTTCTTGAAGGGAAATTTCCCAATTCTAAAGCTTGTTGTAAGTTGATTTGTCGATTTTGATACCAATCAAATATTTCTTTCTTTGTATATTGCATGCTTCTCCCTTATTTCTTCCACAACACTTGATTTCTTCAACTGTTTGATTTGAATACCATTGATAAAAATATGATATTTCTGTGAATTGTCAAGCAAGAACAAAAAAAACATTCCATAATACTTTTACAAACAAGGAGAAAATTTATGGATAAAAAAACTCAGAAAGTTTGGAATTTTTTTAAAAATTATTCATAGGAACTTTTTTGAACGCATATCACACTTTTTTTGTTGCAACTATTCTACACGCAGCACACAAAAAATGACACCCTGCTCCTTGGATCGAAGGGTGCCATTTTGAGGTTTATTGTGTAGTGCTATTTGTTAGCGCGTAGTGACTAATAAGGGCAAGTGATTTCAAAATCTTCTGCTTCAATATTCGATATGCTTTTTTGCTCGATCTTTACTATTGTGTCATTTGCTGTCGGTTTTACCTCCTTAGATTTTAATTTTTCTGCCGTCGGTTTTCCATTTTCTTGCTTTTTCGGCGGCGTTTCTTCGCTTTTTTCTGTAACATCTGCGTCAAATCCAAACAAAGCCCTATCCGATGCTTTTTTAACCACTTCTTTAAAATCTTTCATCAAACCAGGATACATATTAGGATTTGAGTCTAATGCATTCGCGATAAAATCCCCCAATAATTTACTTTTACGTTCAAACTCTTTACTTGCTGCATATTTCGCTTTAAATTGGTTTTTGATCAAATCCTGTAATAATTTATCATTTTTTATTTCAAATTTCCTTTGTGCCAAACTTTTGTGTGACATACATACTCCGATGTTATACTGTTTATCTTTTTGATTATTTATTAACGCTCCACGATCAAAAAAATGTTGATTATTGCATAGGCGATTACCTCCTTTTTTATTCGGTCAACAGTAATTATGAATAACATTTATTTAATTTCACAAAAAATAATTTCATTTTGTGTGATTTTTTTAATCTCTTAAAATGGACTCGGAAAATAATCGTCTTCTGCGCCTTCAACTTCTTCACTCTCACAGGCATTATCTGCAAAAATTAATTTATCCTCAATATCATCCACACAATCATACACATTCCAAATCCACTCAAATTCCTGTAAAATATCATAATAGTACATATCAAATGTTTCTGATAGATTCTTAATTTCGCATGCAATTCCACTATCTCGGTAGGCTTTAAGTATTTCTTTTTTTTCAAAACCGCGTAAGATGAGAGATTTTGTGATAATTTTCAGGCGAGCATTTGGCTCTCTTTCTTTGTACTCGTCGAGGAAAAACTCCATTCCCTCTTCTAAACTTTCTTCTTGAAACACACGGGTAAATGCCATGGTTAAGTCAAACAATCTTTGCTTTTCATAAAGCGGTAAACTCGCATAATACAGTTTACCGTTTTCGAGCTTATCGTAAATATTTTTCAATTCATGATAACCTTCTGTTATCAAATCATTTGGAGACTTTGCGTTAATGTCTTTGATTAGATTATTTTTTCGTGTCCGTATTGTTTCTTTCCCCTGCCAGAATTGATAAGATGATTTTGCCCCCAAATGTATCTGCGGAATTTGTAAAAGCCCTCTTTGTGCATGCGAATGTGGATTCATTATACGTGGGCTTTGCATTGCAGAAAGATATTTGTTTGCCAAATTAGCCCATAGCACTCGCACCTTTTTCGTTGATTTAATATTTTTGTAAAAGGTAATTTTCTTCTCCCCGCCTCTCTCAGGATAATCCCTATTTGCTTTCGTAAAAAATAAATCAGGGGTTTGGTTTGTGCTTATCTCATTTATCGGTCTCTCATAGATCATTGTGTGGAAATGAGGGTTTGGCTCTGTTTTGCACTTATCAAAGTGATAACCGTACGAGCAAGGGAGGACACCTTCTTTTGTTGTGCTTATGTGATTAATAAAATCATGTAACAACTTTATATTATCTTCTTGCTTTAGCTCCCGAGGAAAAGCAAGATTAATATTGATAGCTTGTCTTCCTTGATAAGATTCTCTTTGCGTACACATATCCCAAAAATCAGCAGGATTATTTGCCCACATTGGCATGTTTATTGACCCCGAATATATCAAGTCCTCTTTCTTTTCGTGATTCTGTAACCGTGTGATATAATTATAATCATTTATTGCACTGCGCCCATTTGCGTGCGAAGAGGTTTGAAAACTCACATGACACAGACAATCATTTTGTGCTTCACTCATGATAAAACTCCTTTATATATATAAATGTTTTGCAGAAAAATCTCCGCCAAGGTGGTAGTGCGCCTAGCACATAAATTGAAATCTAAAAACAACACATTTGTTTTTAAAAACATGTCCACTACTTTAACAGTATATAAAGAAATATTTCAAACTTACAGAATTTACAAAAAATAGTAAAAAAAATTGCCGACTATTCACTATTCACCGCACTAAGTAGCAAAATAGTAAATTTCTATTACACATAATTTTAAAAATAATGCAACAAGCTTGTAGCTAAAGGATTCATTTTCGCTAATAATCAATGAATAGCCACTTAAAAACATCTTCGATTTGTAACAAAATATTTTTTTGTAACAAATTGTAAATCAGCTGATATTTTAATTAAAAGTTATTCATGGGAGAATTTTTCACTGTTTTCAGCAGATTCTCTCTCAAATTGCACGTCCTTAACAGCTTGATTTTTAACCAAAATACTTTTACAATGTTTTTGTTTAGTAAAAGGTAAGAGTATATACTAGCAACCATCGGAGTAAAATAATGAGTAAAACTCAAGAATTACAAGAAGATGATGATGATATTATCGCTGGAATTGAAGAAGAAAATGAAAACTTAGAAATTCTTGACCCATTTAATCCGGCAGATGTAGATATTATCACCAAAGCAGAAGTTATTAATCAACTTTTAGGCAGAGTTGAAAGAAGTTACACAAAAGATGCTTCAGCTTCTGTCAATTTGGCACCTGACTTCCAGCGCAATACAGGTATATGGAAACTTGAAAAAAAGAGCCAACTTATAGAGTCTATACTATTAGGTATTCCTTTACCTATGTTTTATGTTTCTGCTACCAGAACAGGTGAATGGGATGTCGTTGACGGCATTCAACGATTAAGTGTTTTGCGTGATTTTGTGCTTGGTGAACAATACATAAAATCAGTAGAAGCCGGAAATACAAATCTTGCTTTACTTGGTAAAGGCTTCAAACTAAAAGGCCTTGAATTTTTAAGACAATTTGAGGGAAAAACTTTCAGTGAGCTTCCAAACAAGCAACAAGACGATATCAGAGATTGCAACGTGCAGGTAACTGTTATTCGTGCAGGCACTCCTTCAAAAGTAAAATTCAATATATTTAAACGTATCAATACAGGTGGAATTCCATTAACAAATCAGGAAGTAAGACACGCACTTCATCAAGGAGCAGCTACGAAATTTCTAAAATCATTGGTTGATTCAGATGCTTTCAAGCAAGCGACGGCGGGAAGTATCGAAGATACGCGTATGGAAGGCAGAGAGCTTATTTTGAGGGTACTTGCCTCCTTGCTTTTTGGGCATAGCTATTCCGCCTCAAAAGTGGACATTGAACATATTTTAAATGAAGCAATGAGAGTTCTCAATACTATTGGAGGAACTCCGGAAAATTCTAAAGAAGACTTGCCGAAGTATAAAAAGTTTACTTTTAAAAAACTTGAAAATATCTTTTCTTTAGGGATGGAAAGAGCTTATGAACTTTTCCAAACACATGCATTTAGAAAATCTTTCCCTGAACAGCGTAGAACCCAAATAAACAAAGCACTTTTTGAAACATGGGCCGTTTGCCTTGGTTCACTTGATGAAGAGACATGGAATACGTTAATACGCAGAAAAAAATCCTTTTTGAATAAATATAGAAAACTGTTTGACGATAAAGACTTTGTGGCCTCTGTTGGAAACCTTAGCTATCAATCAAGCTCCATAAAACTCCGCTATGAAAAAATTAACACTATTGTTGCTTTTGAAACTCTTTAAGGAGCCGTTCTTATGTGTATCATAAATAAAATCGAAATTAAAAATTTCAAATCTATCTTTTCCGCTGAATTAATCTTTAAACCTCTTACTTTTCTCACAGGTCTTAATAGTTCAGGAAAAAGTTCTGTTATTCAATTTTTAAATATGGCTTCTAAACTCAATCTTGATGAAAACATCAGCAGTTATGGTTCATACGAGGATTTGCGCTGTCGATACTCAGAAACGGGGCAAGATATCGGTGGAAATATTTATTTTGAGAACGCACTCAGCCGTAATGGTTTTGCTATGCCTTTTCTTAGTGTTTATACAAAAGACAACAAAGTTCACAGTAAAGCAACAGAAATACTAGAATGGAATCAATCATTTATCAGTGCAAATCGTTTTGGACCACAAGTTACATTAAATGCTCCCGATGATTCTGTTCAAAGTGTTGGTGAACGGGGTGAAAATGTTATTCCTTTTTGCATAAAAAAACAAGAGGAGGGAATGCTTTTTACAAACGACCCAAGATTGCATGGTAGAGCAGATGCGGATACTTTTGATTTAAACCTTGATGCATGGATGGGAGAAATCTGTCCGGGACTTAAAATTCATGCCACATGGGAAAAAGATATTGATACCAGCTATTATAAATTGGGAAATAAAAGTGACCCAACCATCAAAGAGCGCCCAACCAATGTTGGTTTTGGAATTTCCTATACACTTCCCGTTGTTGCCCAACTTTTAGGTGCAATTTCTGGGGATATTGTTTGCATTGAAAACCCTGAGGCACATTTACACCCTCTTGGGCAAACCAATTTAGGAAAACTTATCGCATTAACCGCAGCAAGTGGTGTGCAAGTTATCATCGAAACTCATAGCGATCACTTAATTGACGGAATGCGTATTGCAGTGCTAGAAAAACTGCTTTCATACGAAGATGTTGCGGTATTCTATTTTTCAAAAAACAAACAAAATATTTCTGAATACCAGTATTTACAAGTGACAGAAGATGGGGATATGTCTGACTGGCCACAAGGCTTTTGTGATCAAGCAGTAATAAACCTTACTAAACTTGCGAGGTTTTGATTATGCCTGCCACCTTAGTAATTAACCACCATTCATTATCAAGCAAAAACTCTGTTTCTTCCGGTTTTAGTGAATCCTGTACTTATCTAAAAGATTTTTTTGAAACATGGCAATACGCTCTACAAAAAGAAATATGTGAAAAATCTATAACATGTGATACTGATATGTGGAGCTGGAATTTAGGTGAAAATAAGACTATGTATGACTATATATTAACCTTGAAGCGCGATGCCATGCTTTTCACTCAACAACTTCTTAAAATTACTAAGAAAACTTCTTTAGAATATTTTGATGATGAAATTTTAGAACTTGCTACTGGTGCAAACTCTGTATTATTGAACAAACAAGAGGCTTCGCTTCTTGGTTGCGTATGCCTATCCGATGGAGCTATTACTTTAAGCCTTGTGACTTCAGAGTTATGGAAAAATTGCACTATTAAAGTAAACTGGAACACTTCTTCAAAACAGCAATTACAAGATACTTTCCATAATTTTTCTTTGAAAGAACATGTAGACGAATATTACAACAAATTGCTGACTCAAGAAAAACTTACAGAAGTGCGTTTAAATGAACTTTTACCAACAGTACACATAAGTAAACCCTTTTGGGATTGGTTTATCGATTTAGATCGAACTGTTCAGAA
>CAYJPB010000112.1:0-6972 GCA_964371955.1 uncultured Desulfovibrionaceae bacterium
AAAAACAGTTCCTAACGTAAAAGCAAACCTAGTTCTATGGTTATACTCTGCATCCGTTAGGCTCATACTTTAGCCTAAAGCCTATGCTTCGCACCCTTCAGGCATGACTTTTGATTGCATTTACTGTAGTCAACACTCAACTTAAGGAAAGCACATATTAAGTCAGCGTTCATTTCGATTAGGTAAAAAACTTGAAATATTTTGCCTAAATATATATAGAGTGTCAACTTAAAATTTATATAAAAAATTCAAACGCCACGTCAATATAATTCTTCATTTTCTCTAAAATGTGCTATAAAAGCCGTCAAAGCTTCAATCTCAAATAAATTGCTTTTCATAATTCTTGAAAGAGGTTTATGCTTAGGCTAGGCTGTTTGATATTCTTTTATGAGATTAAGAGTATTTTTTCTCATGAGGTTGAAATTCTTTTGGATTTCCATACTGCTAAAACGTGTTTTGTCTTCATCAAAATGTACCTCTAAGAGGCAATGCATTGATTCTACACGCCTTTCAAGACGGACATGATGCAAAAGTTCTTCTGCTGTCATGTCTTTGCTTGAAATATAATAGTGCCATTGCTCTGATTTCTTTTCATTTTTTTCAAATTCACGATGAATTGCTCCTACGCAGGCAACATTCCTCCACTTCTCTTTGTTGTAAAGATGTTCTATATTATTGGTAACATATGCTGTGCGAGTTTCAATTCTTCCACCATTCTTTTCGATTGTTGAAAATTCATCCGTCTTCTTATTATGAGCGAGTAAATCTACACTTTCTTTGAGGTTTGGCTGATTGTCTTTGACTATTTAAAGGTAATCCGCTTTTGCCTCAACGATTTCTTCCGCTGTTTGTGTTTGACGTTGAACGTATAGATTTTCCGTCAATGGCTACAGTCTTTCCGTGATTTTTGCCTTGGACGATTTTTCTCATCCATTTTGTAAAGCATTTTTCAAAGAAATTAGCGTTCACCCTAGACAAAATATTGTAAATTTGCGCTCTGCAAGGGATTTTTTCCAGAGCAAATACATCTTTGAAGAAAGCTCTGCTTCGCTCAACTCTTGCCCATTGGTGAATATCTTCAACATTCTGTAATCCACATAACAAGCCACAAATCATGATTGCAAGCACGCCTTGTACACTATACCAATACCCATGATGCTCTGAAGATTCGGCAACCTCATTCAAAGCTTCTCGTAGTTCGTCTATCATATTTACCTACCAAATTTTTAATAAATAAACTTAACATATCCCATTATAAATTAAAAGCTTTATTTTTCCTTAAAGAATTTAAGGGGCTTAGCAAATGTCAAGCTCCGTGCCAAATTAGATTTACGTGGGGAAATGGCGGAGCGAAGTCTGACAATTCTTGTTAGACTATAACTCAATATGACTAATAAAATCCATTCCTGCACCCCTGTGGGGTTTTGGACTGGATTTTATTAGTCATATTTTCGCCCCCCCTCTGACCGCCTTATATTGGGGGGGCTTAAAGGCAAACCGACATCCGTTGCATAAATTCAATCAAAAGACTATGAAGAATCTCCCGCCCACTGCAAGTGCAAGTTCAATTTTGCTGGTCTGCCTTTTTACAGCCTGCGCTCGATAGAATTAGGGGCAACTTGCTCCTTAACAGCAAGCTCAGTTAACTTTATTAAGAATTATGGAAAGTTTTTTTAGATTTACGAAAATAAGTGCTCATTTAACAAAAAAATTAAGGTTTCCACATTTTGTAGGTAATACACCCATTTTTAGAAATCATATCTGAATGAAGCTGAAATCGTGTGGTCCATTTCATTTTCTGAGGCTTGCAAATTATAATCCAAGCTAAAATTCATAGTATTTTTTGTTGCTTCAATACCTAAACCACCAACGAAGACAAAAGAATCAACGTTTTCAACTGCAAATCTTGTATGTCCTGTCATACCTTGAATGCTTGCAATAGAAGTTGCTTCTGTATCGCCAAAATTGAATTTTCCGCCAATTTCAACAGATGGGGTAAAAGCCCAACCACTTTCAGTTGTAAATTCTTTTTCAAGAATCACACCAAATGGGATTGAGAATACATTTTGCGTGTCGCTTTTCACATCAAAGACAGTAGAGCCACCATTTGTGACATTGTGCGCATCAGTGCTTACGTGCATATAGCGTAAGCCTGCGTAAGGAATGACATCAACAAATTGAGTTTTATAGAGATATTCAGCTGTCAAACCGATTGAGAACACGCTTGCATCAACATCGGCCTCATTATTAGCCATAAGAAGCGAGTTCGTTTTTTGTGTCACTTCGTTATTTGACATTGAATAGCCAAGGTCGGCAATGAAATTGAAGTTATTGTATGTATATCCGCTATACAAACCGAAGCCGAAGAAACTAAAATCGTTATCAGTATTGGTGAAATCGTCAGCACCGTCAGCAGAACCTCCACCAGCATTTATTGTAGCACCCAATCGTAGAGAGTTTGCGAAAGTATAGTCAACACCCAAAGCCGCGCCAAAAATATCGGAATCATAGCCACTTTCAAAGCTTCCTATATTTTGTCCGCTCACGCTTGAATGGCTGTAAAGAGGGCTAAACCACACGCCAAAACCTTGAGCAAATTGATTTTCTGAACCGGAGGCTATACCAACTTCCCCATTTGCGTTTAATGTTAGAGAGGTAGATTCGTCTATTGAATCTGCAATTGAGTTTCTGCCAATATTTGCGTTTGAGAAGAGGGCATCAACTTTCATAATTGTATTTGCAACACCGATGGTAGCAGATTGTGCCGCTGCTCCTTCTAAAAGGCTTGTTGTTTTACGTGCAAGCTCTTCAGTTGCGCCACCATATCCATAGTTATAGCTCAATACGCGTGAAAGGAATTTCTGTGCCACACTTGTTGAGTCATAATCAAGCCCAAGTTCATACATGAAATTATCCACAAGAGTTGCCATATCTGCACTAAGCATTGGGAATGCTTTTTGTGCTTCAACCTTGCTCAGCATGACAGATCTATTGCCATCAAGAACGACAGGCTTCAAAAGAACAGTATCGGTTGAGATATTACCCATAGTCCAGAAAGTGGCTCCGCTTGCAAAGTCAAAGTTTAATACTTGATTTGTATAACCTTCACGCACATGTAAGTATGAATTTGCGTCTACAAGAAGAAGATCCCCGCCACCAATTACAGTTGTTGTGGCGTTATTTTGTGCTCTGTCAAGACTTGGAAGCAAGTTGCCTCTCATGCCGTTTGCGCCCACCATAAGAAGCGATTGACTCTCAAAGTTGACTCGTCCCGGTAGCGGAGTGCTATTTACAGCTATTTGTGAGTTTTGTAAAACAAGTGTGTTTGCTGTTCCGTCTAAATTGCCTTGATCTAAGAGGAATAAGGCAGCTTTAATATTTTTGGCTTGATCGTCACCCCATTGAATGTTTTGAGAAACATAGAGTGGGTTTGCGCTGAAAAGTCTTGAAAGAGTATCAACAACTGCGGTTTGCATAACAGGTGCATCTTTATCCAAATAACCTACGACTTGGATAGAGTTTTGTTGTACACTAATAATGGCATTTCTCAACACATTGTCAACAACTGTAGTGGCTGCGTTATCTTCAAAACCGCCAAGGTATGTGACTTGTGTGGATTCTTCCAAGTCTTGCATCCAATCGCCTGAAGTCCAATGGCTTTGACTTTGTGAAGTTATACTATTAAGATCTGATGCTCCATGCACTGTGAAGATAGATTGCGTATTTGTGTCTGTGCCAAATTGCAATGTAGCTTTATTGGTCACCAATGAAGCAGCATCGTTTGTGCCGTTGAATGCGCCCTTGATTTCAGTTGCGCCTGTGAAAAGTATACCACCACTGCCACCGATATCTGTCGAATTATAGTTGAAGTTTCCGTCAATAACTACATTGCCTGCTATTGTATTGGGAGTAGAGCCAAACCCATCATGGCTGGTTAACCTAAGGTTTCCGCCAATGTTTGCTGTGCTGTTAATGTTTATGCGTCCAGGATTGCTTGTAGAACCGAGAGTCAAATCATTTGCAATATTCAATGTGGAGTGGTATTCTGAAGTGGGATCATTATTGATAGCATTAAGGACTTGTACTGTAACATTTTGTGCGTTGAGTGTGCTTCCATTTGCTAAATTTACTATGCCATAAACATCAGTGGTATTTACTTGTGCGATATCTAAAAGAGTGACTTCGCCTTGTATCTCAATGAAGGGTTGGATATGCGGCCCATTTAAGTAAATATTATGTGCCCTACCTGTGCCAAGTAAAAGGCCTGCAGAATTTTCAAGTGTCAGATTACCCGGAGTCAGCATATAATCAGGATTGTCTTGTTCACCTAGAAGTGAGAGTATTGAGCTTTGCTCAACAGTTGAATCTACAATATCGCCATTTGCCACAATGCCTTTTACTTCAATATTGTACGAGTTGGGTGGCGTGCCAAGTGTGCCTGCGCCTATAAAATTATTTGGCAATGAAAAACTTGTTGTTACATCATCTAAGCTTACATTATCGGTATTTACGGATAAGCTCGGAAGTTGCACTTTTATACTCGGGTTTACTTGAACAATATCTTTGCGTATCTCTTCAAAATCAGCAAAAAGAATAATATCTGCAATAGGTGCGCTGTCAAGAACCAATGTGCCGCCACCTGTAATAGCACCAGCTTCGATATTAGTTGTATTGGCAGTAAAAGAAGCTAAGTCTGTTCCAAGTGCACCAAAAGAAGAAAGGTTTGCAATAAGAGTTCCGCCCAAATCGAGTGTGCCGCTATCTGCTTTCAAGCTTCCTTGTCTTATATCAAGAGAAGTCCCGCTATCGATTACAGCAACAGTTGAGCCTCCTCCAAGTTCGATTTTCTTTCCGCTTCCAAGTACCCAATCTCCACTCTCTATAATTATAGTCCTGAACTCATTAGACACTAAATCAGCATGGATTTGCCCTGCTTGCTCACTGTTATTGTATAAGCTCAGTGTTCCTGCATTAAGTATTGTGATTGCTTGCGCAGTGAGTGAATTGTTGACTTGCAGTATACCGCTCTCAAGTGTAAGATTGCCTGCTGTGTTTGAACTTTGATCAATAACATAGAGATTTTCAGTTTCTATTGTGCCCTTAGAGGGGGCGTTGATGGTTTGCGCGCCTCTGTCACTCAAAGTAAGGTTTTCGGCATAATATATGCCACCGTTTGTCAGATAAATTTGTCCGTCATTCGGCACAGCGTTGACAAAAGTATCTGCACTATGGGTGATATTGCCCATTTGCGCAAATTTTGAGCTGTTTTGAATAGCCAAGCCTAATTTTGTAAGATCAATGCTTTTGCCTTGCGCCATTGTCCATGTACCGGCATTTACCTGAACTGTGCTACCACCTGTGCCGACTATGTTCGCATTGATAGTACCGCCCGATTCAGCTAAAGAAGCGGTAGGGTGCAGTAGCAAATTGCTGCTAAGCGTAATAAGCCCTGCATTTAAGGCATTTACAGTGATATCATTTGTGCCCAAAATTTGAAGAGAACTCTCAAGTGTCAGATTGCCCGTGCCGTCACCTACAGTCACAACACCGCCTACTATTTCTCCGAAGCCTACGTTAAACGTGCCCGACGTAAGATTGAGAGCATTTGATACTCTTAGCTTTGAAAATGCTGCTAAAGAAATTTCACCTGCATTGGCAGTTGGATTGCCATTGATCTTTTGCGTGTCTATAGATAGATTTGTAAATTCTAAAGTGGCGTTATTCGCAACATTATACGCACCTGCAATTGAAAAACCTTCGTCTGTCATGACTTTCAAATCAGCCATGTTGCTAATATTCACTACAGCATTAGCACTATCCGTATAGTTATTAATAACTGAACCTATACCTTGCACAGTCAGTGTTCCTGAAACAATATCAAGATTGTCTATGGCTGTAAACTGAGAAATCTTTAGCTCTGCCTTATCTGAGGCTGAGCCATCAAGAGTAATTTTGCCGTTAACCGTTGAAGAGACTACTTGAAGAATAGCTGTATTTGTTGATGCATTTTTGACAATGACATCAGCCCCTAGTATACTATAGGAGTCAAGAGTCATAGAATTAAAAGTGTTATACTGATTGGCAGTAGGATCTACGCCTATCACATAAAAAGTTGCTTGCTGCCATGTTGCCAAACCTGTTTGCAAAGTGGTGTCATATATAGTGAAGTTTTTGGCATGAATGTTAGCCTGCTCGCCAAAAGTAGCGGAAATAGTCTCAAAGGTCAAGTTGCCTGCATTGGGCGCACTTATCAAGCCATTTAAATTGAGAATAGAAGAAATAGAACTCATACCTTCAATAGTTATATCCGCACTGGGATCTGTAAGATTTAATGTGCCATTAACATTCAAAGTTGTGGGCGATGTTTGTCCCATAATTCGGAATAGGCTACCTGCAAATGTCTCTGTTTGATTGCTTTCAATGGTGACAGTACTGCCTTCTGCAATTGGCGAAGTGATGGCCGCTTGCACTGTATTTGCTGCGCCAAGCATGCTTGCAGTAAGCATACCTACAAGAGCTAACGACCCAAAAGTATTCAGTAAATTACATTTTTTCAAAACCGCAACATAGCGATTTTTCAAATTGGATAAGGCATTCTTCGTCTGCATAAATTTTCCTCACTTTTTATGGAAATAGTTGTATTTCAATATTATAAAAAGTCAATAGCAAATATTATAATGAATTACAAGCAAAAAAAAAGCATAGTATTTTGCCCCCAGGGCTAACGCAAGAAAAAATTAGTTAATAATTTCAGTTCCAATGAGTAGTTTTTCAGCATATTTGGGGTTGATATAGTACAAAAAAAGGTGTTACTGAATTTTGTCATGATTTTCTATAAATAAAACGAAGCATAGGAGTAATTATGGCTAAAAAGACTCAAAGAAGTTATACGGCAGAATATCGAGCCGATGCGGTCGCATTGGCTAAGGAAATTGGCCCCAAAAACGCAAGTACACAATTGAATGTTCCGGT
>CAYJPB010000113.1:0-6843 GCA_964371955.1 uncultured Desulfovibrionaceae bacterium
ACGAAACAAGAGTCACGCCTCTTGTGAGTGAGGTTTCGTGCACAGCGTGCCGAAAAAATATAAAATTAGAAGGTAAGGGTATTAATATGGACAGTCTTACAGCTTTAATAGCGGTGAATGTTGCTATCTGGCTCGGAATCGGTGGCTACATCACTTTTTTGACAATGCAACAATCAGCACTCAACAAAAAAATTAAACGATTAGAGAATAAATAATGAACACAAAAAATATCACTATATCACTTATGATGGCAGGACTTCTTGCTATGGTTGCCACAGCAGGAGTTTACCACTACAATAAACTCAATCCCCCCCAAAGTTCTGCGCCAAGTATGGAACAAATGCTTGCCATGCAAGAATCACAAAATAACCAATCGGCGCAAATGCCTCCGCAGGGTATGGGCTCAGATTCAGGCATGTCAGCACCTATGAATATGTCTTCACTCTTCAGTGCAGAAAACCCTGATCCCGCACTTGTAGAACAAGCAGCTTCGCTTATGATGAGTATGCAAGAAGATCCCAACAATGTGGAAACACTTCTTGCCCTTTCAATGACATTCTATCAAGCAAACGACTTTCTTGCCATGCTCAACTTTGCGAACAGAGCCGCCGTTCTTGCCCCCGCTAACGAACTTGCTCCCTATTATGCAGGCATAGCCTACAGCCAACTCGGTGAAAACGAAAACGCTGTGATGTCTTTTGAACGCTCACTCGCCAATAATAACAGCCCGGAAACACGCTACAACCTCGCTATCCTCTATATCTATAATCTGGACGATTCAGAAAGCGCAAAAATTCATTTAGAGCAAGCACTGCAGTCACCAAACCTCGATCCGGCACTCAAAGAACTTATCGAAGCTGAACTTTTGAAATTGTAAAGGCGAAGATATGTCAACTATAGCGGCGATAGCCTCAGCATATTCTCAAACGCTTTCGGGCGGAATTGGGATTATACGTATTTCCGGCGAGAAATCACTTGATATAATGCGTAAAATTTTTATTGCCAAAAGTGGAAACTCCGAAATAAAGCCACGTTATATGTATTATGGGCACTTTCTTGACTCTGATGGAAATGTGCTTGATGAGGGGCTTGCGGTGTATATGAAAGCGCCTTTTTCGTATACGGCGGAAGACACGGTGGAGCTGCATTCTCATGGAAACCCTAATCTTCTGGAAGCTTTGCTGAAAACTTGCTTTTTTCATGGTGCTGAATTAGCTGAACAAGGAGAATTTACAAAAAGAGCTTTTTTAAACGGCAGATTGGATTTGAGCCAAGCCGAAGCCGTTGCCGAAACAATCAATGCGCCCTCGCTTGAAAGCACAAAGTTGGCAGAAGCAAAACTTTCGGGTTTGCTCGGAAAGAAAATAAAACACATGCGGGCAAGTATTGAAAACATTATGCAAAATCTTTTGTATGAACTGGACTTTTCGGAAGAAGAATTGCCCGATATCGCTCCTTTTACCGCGCAGGCAGAAGAAATTTTAGAACAAATCGAGAGTCTTTTACTCGCGTATGAAAGAACAAAACCGTGGAGAGACGGCACACTTATTGTACTAGCTGGAAAGGTGAACGCCGGAAAATCAAGCCTGTTCAATGCCTTACTTGGAAGATATAGAGCCATCGTCACACCGCAAGCAGGCACTACACGAGACTATATTGAAGAAGTATTGAAAATTCACGATATTCCTGTGCGCTTAGTGGATACTGCCGGTATACGCGCCAAAGAAGAAACTTCGGATTTGATTGAACTTGAGGGCATTCAGTCAGCCTATAAATTGTTTGAAGAAGCGCGTATTATTTTGTATATGCTTGATGTGGAATCAAATATGTCAAAAGATAAAGAACATATTGAATTTTTAAAAGAAATTAATCCAGATGCAGAAATTTTGCTTATTTGGAATAAATGCGACATTCATAAGTTAGTTTGTAATAACAACAAGTTAAATATAAATGATGAAATATATGCAATTTCGGCAAAAGAGGGTATAGGTATTGACGAACTTGCAAAAAAGATACATATTATTTTATCGGGACAAGTATGCGCGAATAATGAACTTGCACCGAACTTGCGGCAGTCACACCTTTTACAAAAGGCGCATAAGGAATTATCGCTTTTTTGTGAAAATGCCAAGGAAATTTTTCCCGACGCTTTAGCTTTGCATTTGAATGAAGCGACAAAGGCATTGGGCGAAATAACGGGTGAATTTGTTACAGAAGATATTGTAAACGCTATTTTTTCGACATTTTGTGTCGGTAAATAATATACACAGGCGAAAAAGATGGATAGTAAAACAGTCAATGTAGGTTTTGGTAACTTTGTGTTGGCAAAAAGGGTTGTGGCGGTAATAAGCGCTGTTTCAAACCCCATGCGCCGCCTTAAAGAAGAAGCTAAGGCCGAGGGTAGATTGATAGACGCAACACACGGCAGAAAAACACGTTCTTTTATCATCACCGATTCCAATCATCTTATACTGTCATACTATTCGACAGATACTATTACTCTGCGTCTTGAAGCTCTAAGCGAGGAGGAAAAATGATTGAAAACGGTTTACCATTGGTTATAACAGCGCCGTCAGGCACCGGCAAGAGCACACTTGTGAAAAAGCTTCTTGAGGATTACCCAAACTTTCAATTCTCTGTTTCCTGCACAACTCGCCCTCCTCGTGAAAATGAAGTGCACGGAAAGGATTATTACTTTCTTGAAAGAGAAGAGTTTCAGGCAAAAATTTTAGAAAATTATTTTGCTGAATGGGCGGAAGTGCACGGAAATTACTACGGCACACCGCTCCATGAAGTCGAGAGTAACCTTGCAGCGGGAAACGACATGATTTTTGATATTGACGTGCAAGGGGCTTTGCAGTTATCTTTATCTCTCCCGCAATCGTTCTTCGTGTTTCTTTTTCCGCCGAACTTAGAAGAATTGGAAAGACGCTTAAGAACGCGAGGGACGGATTCAGAGGACGCGATAGTTCGTCGTTTAAAAAATGCTCGTGATGAAATAAAACAGTCGCATTGGTTCAATGCATGGATTGTGAATGAAGATATCGATACGGCGTATAATCAACTTAAAGCTTGCTATATGGCAGCAAAGTTGAGTCCAAGAAGGCAAAAAAGTTTTTTAAACAGTGTCTTGTATGGAAGATAGGGAATGATGTGAGCGTAGCGAATACAGGCTTTAGCGAACGAAACAAGAGTCACGTCTCTTGTGAGTGAGGTTTCGTGCACAACGTGCCGAAACGTATACGATAAAGGCAAAAGAGTTTTCTTAATAGTGTACTTTATGGAAGGTAAAAATTTATGGCTGAATTAATTGTTGCTCTTGACTTTGACGATGCAAACGATGCTTTAAAAATGGCAAATACTTTGCAAGAAAAAGTGCGTTGGGTGAAAGTTGGGCTTGAACTGTTTATTACAGAAGGCCCGCGCCTTATCCAAACCCTTAAGGGCATGAAATATAATGTATTTTTGGATTTAAAATTGCACGATATTCCCAACACAGTTCGTGGTGCTGTGCTTGCTGCCGCAAGGCATAAGGCAGATATGCTCACAGTGCATATTGTCGGCGGTGAAAATATGATCACAACTACGATGGATTGTCTGAAAGATGCGCAGCATAAACCCCTCATTTTTGGGGTTACTGTGCTTACAAGTATTTCTGAAGGAGAGCTACCCGGCTACACAGGCGGAATGAAAGACTTGGCTATTCGCCTTGCCGATGAAGCTTATAGTTGGGATTTGAACGGCATTGTCTGTTCCGGTAATGAAGTGCAAAATATTAAGAAGCGTCACCCCAAACTGCTCACCCTCTGCCCCGGCATACGTATGCCAAACGGTGATTTGGACGATCAAAAAAGGGTTATGACTCCTTACCAAGCGGTGCAAAACGGTGCGGATTATATCGTTGTAGGACGACCGATTACACGTGCTGAAGATCCTGAAAAAGCGGTTGATGAAATTTTGGCCAATATGGCAGGTAACTAAGTTTTTGTATAGGAAGAAAAATGTTGCAAAAAAATCAAGAACATATGCGCGGTGTGTTTTCATTGCAAGAAGTGCGTAAAGTTGGCACGGGAACAACCACACGTAAAACGGTTATGAAAACATACTGGTTTGTCGATCAAGAAGACGATACAGGTAATATCACTATTCAATCGCTCAACCAGAATTATATTCCCACCGGAACCACAAGGGTTATCACTCGTGAAGAGCTTATTGAAAAATACTCTCCGGAAATGGAATTCTATGTTTCTACCGTGTTTCCAAAAATTCGAGAAATGAATGAAACTATAGATACAGCTGATGAGCACAGAGAAAAAAATGAAGTGTTCAGTGCCGAATTTGAATACGAAAACGCTCTTGCTTTAGATGAAGATAACGTGCGCGCAAACTTTGGAATTGGGCTTACCTATCTTGCTCAAGGCGATAACGAAAAGGCAGACAGTATTTTCAAGCGCTTAGTCACTCTAGAAGCTGCATTTCAAAAAGAACACAAGCACTTATTCAATGATTTCGGTATAAATTTAAGAAAGAGCAAAATGTATGACAGTGCTGTAGAATTCTATGGCAGAGCTCTTGAACTTGGCAGTGAAGACGAAAATCTTTTCCTTAACATAGCTCGTGTGTATATTGAAAAAAAAGAATATCTGAAAGCTCTTGAAGAAATTCATAAAAGCTTAAAACTTTCTCCTGACAATCAAATAGCTTCCAAGATGATTCAATGGCTTACTGCAAAAGGCTTTGTCACGCAAGAGCAGGTAGATACCGCAATGTCAGTTGTAGAAGAAGAGTAGTAAGAAATAAAAGAGTATGTAACAATACTTTGAAAGGCAAAAACGAATAATGGAAAAACAGTGGGAACTTTCTGAAATAGATGAGAAATTAAGTCGCTATGTGGCACACTTTTCTCATGCTTTAAGCTTGAGCCCTCAATTTGTTCGCCTATTACTCAGACGTCTATACAAGCAAGACAAACAACTTTTTACATCAGAAAATGAAGAAAAAATTTTTTCTAAATTTGATTTCTTTCTCAACCCATCATTAAAAAAACTGCTCTTCCCTTCTTTTTTGCCCAATATAGAGAAAGCAAGCGCTTTATTGGTTGAAGCTGTGCAAAACAAAGATAAAATTCTCATTTGGGGCGATTACGATGTTGACGGAATTACAAGCACAGCTCTTTGTACAGAATTTTTTAATGCACATAACTATCCTGTCCACACGCACATTCCTTGCCGTGAAGAAGGCTATGGTATTAATCTTCAAAAACTTAAGAGTTTTATTGACGAAGGTGTAAATGTTATTATTACGGTTGATTGTGGCATAGCTGACATTGATGCCATTGACTATGCTACAAGCATGGGTGTAAAAATAATTGTTACAGATCATCACATTCCGCAAGAAAATGTACCGAATGCGTATGCTATTGTGAACCCCTATTTTGTTGAAGACAATACAGATTTTTCAAAAAAAGATATACTTCTTGCCGGTGTTGGGGTGGCATTTTTCTTTTTATGCCAAGTGAATAATGATTTCTCTCGCATTTTTTGTACAAAGTGTGACATGCGCGAGTTTTTAGACTTGGTTGCACTGGGAACTATCGCTGATATGATGCCGCTTGTAGGGCAAAATAGAATACTTGTAAAAAATGGACTCCTAAAAATAGATGAAGCAAAAAGAATTGGAATTCGCGCACTTAAAGAAGCTTGCGGCTATATGCCCTATGACAGGCTGAGTGCCGGCCAAATCTCTTTTGGGCTTGCCCCGCGCATAAATGCTGCCGGTCGCATGGATAACCCGCGTACTGCCTTAGATTTACTTCTTTGTAAAAATGCTCAAGATGCAGCAAAACTTGCGACAAAACTCGATATTTGGAATAATTTACGTAAAAAAGAGGAAGAAGAAATTCTTGCTCAAGCTATCGAGCAGGCAGAGAAGTTTGTAAATGATCCAACCCTTGTTCTGGTTAATGAACATTGGAATCAAGGGATAATAGGCATAGTTGCTTCGCGCATTGTGGAACGCTTCCACAAACCGACCTTTATTCTTACAAAAGAACAAGGAGGCGATAATTACAAGGGCTCAGGTCGCTCAATACGTAAATTTCACCTTTATAATGCGCTTATTGCCAACAGTAAAGATTTAATTACATTCGGCGGTCATGAATACGCAGCAGGGTTAAAAGTCACTTCTGATTGTATCGATACATTTAGGAATTCATTAAATAGCTATTATAAGACGTTACACGGAGACGAGTTTTTTTCACCAACCTTGGCTGCAGAAGAAGAAGTACATTTTAATCAAGTTTCTGAATACGCATTTCTCAAAGAAATGGAACTACTTGAGCCTTACGGGGTGGGTAATGCCGAGCCTATATATATCAGCAAAAATGTAGAAATAGTTAAAGTTGAGCCTTTCGGTTATGCGGATAAGCATTTAAAACTTGAACTTTACGATGTTCAATCCGGGCAAAAACTCCACTCAAAACTATGGAATGCACAAGATTTTCCCCATAAAGCCGGCACACATGTCGACATTGCATACAACATTGAAATAGCAGTATTTAATAATGTTTCTCATATTAATATGAAACTGAAAGACATTCGGAAAAGTATCCAATAAGCTGTGTATACCAAGCATTTTGTTATGCTATGCTGCTCTTATCGTATACTTCTGCTTATCTTAGGTAAAACAGGCTTTGTCCATGTCTTTGTCATAAGCTGCGAGGGCTATCAATGTACTTTTCGCTACATTATCGAATAGGCCCGAATGAACGACATGGGACTAAATGGGCTAAAAGTAAAGTCCTAAGCCGTTTTGCAGACAGCTTGGGACTCTATAAAATTTATG
>CAYJPB010000114.1:0-6752 GCA_964371955.1 uncultured Desulfovibrionaceae bacterium
ATATAAAAGGATTAGATTGCTGGGCTGGGAAGATACGGCGGATTAAATTATGGCTAAAAGCAATTTTAAATTAATATATTAAAGGAGTATAACATGATGGAAGCATTGGGAATGATTGAAACAAAAGGTTTGGTAGCGGCAATTGAAGCGGCTGATGCAATGGTGAAAGCCGCAAACGTGAAACTTGTCGGCAGAGAGCAAGTTGGCGGTGGCTTGGTTACAGTATTGGTGCGTGGCGATGTGGGCGCAGTAAAAGCCGCTACAGATGCAGGTGCCGCCGCGGCTTCGAATGTGGGCGAGCTTATCAGCGTGCACGTTATTCCACGTCCGCACGGCGAAATAGAAATGATTTTACCCAAAGTGTAAGTTTTAGGTGGAAACTTGCTCAAAATGCTATTTGTCGCTCATTTTTGTCTAACGAATCAAAGCGAAAAGAGTGACAAATAGCGAAATGACGTGTTTTACAGAGAGGTGTGAATTGAACAAAGAAGAAATAATACAATTAGTTATAACTCGAGTTTTAGATGTTATAAAAGAAAAAGAGTGTGACAATTCTCAAGCGCTTCACACAAATTTTCAGACTTCTTGCTGTGTTGAACTTGATTTAAACCGTGAGGACGACTGTATTGGGGAGTGTAATAAAAGCGCAACGCAATGTATTTACATAAAAAATCTCAGTCTTAATGCTTTGGCAGAGATAGCCTTGGGATTGACTTCTAAGCCTGCCACAGCTTTGGTACGTAATGCACTCCTTCAAGGAAAAAAAGTATATACTACCGAAGAACAGATCGAATTATATACCTATACGAAAAGTACAAATGCACAGTATTATACGCTCTTTGAGGAATATCTTCAGCTCTTTAAAGCAAGTGGGCTTGTTATAGCACGAGATAAAGACGAACTGCACGCTTTGCTTGGCAATGAAACACAAACATATAACATTCATTCTTCAAGCAAATCTGCAACTCAGATGTATGAGAAGAAAGTTCTTACCGAGAAAGATGTTGTCGCCCACAAATCAGCGAATGGCAGCAAAGAGCTTTTTATAAAAGAAAAAACAATTGTTACAGATTTAGCAAAAGAATACGCCCAAAAACATTCGATAAAAATTATTCCATGTGAAAAATAATAATCACATGAATATGCTTTGTAGTTGAACCTTAAAAATATTAGTTAAATTTCTGAATTGTGTATATAAGGCGGTTATAATTATGAATTTGACAGAACTTGTAAAAAGTGCAGGCATTGTAGGCGCGGGCGGAGCGGGTTTTCCCACGCACGTGAAGATTGATGCAAGGGCTGAATATTTCATTGTTAACGCAGCGGAATGTGAACCACTTATAGAAACCGACAAATACATTTGTCGTCAATTTGCCGACAAACTTATTTCCGCAATTCTTGCCGTGAGCGCACATCTGCACGCCGCCCACACAATTATAGCCATAAAAACAAAGTATCACACAGAAATAGCAACATTAAAAGAAGCCATTGCAAAAAGAAATGCCGATATTGAATTTTTTCTTATGGATTCCTATTATCCCGCCGGTGATGAGCAAGTAATTGTTCAGCAAATAACAGGAAGAAGCGTGCCCGAACGCGGTATTCCTCTTTACGTTGGTGTTGTGGTGAGCAATGTAGGCACTTTACTTAATATTTCTTTGGCAATGGAGGGCAAAACACTCACGCATAAATTTCTTTCAGTTGTGGGCGAAGTAAATAAAACAATAATACTTGAAGTGCCTTTAGGGACTGCAATTCTTGATTGTATAGCACAAGCCATGCCGAAGATTGAGGACTATGGCGTAATTCTTGGCGGTCCTATGATGGGCACCTATATTACCGACAGCGCACAAATACGCAATGAAGTTGTGAAAAAAACACTGGGCAATATTATTGTATTACCTAAAAATCATTATCTTTTTACAAGAAACAGCCTATCCCTATCCACCATCAAGCATCAGGCGCTCAGTTCCTGCATACAATGCAGAATGTGCACAGATTTATGCCCCCGCTATCAAATTGGGCATACAATTCGTCCGCACCTTGTTATGCGAAACATTTTCAGAGAGCACACGATTCATGATGACTATGAATTTCAACAAGCTTTTGGCGATGCCATAAACTGTTGTGAGTGCGGAATATGCGAAATGTTCGCCTGCCCGATGGGGCTTTCACCACGCAAGGTGAATGTGCATATTAAACAAATTTTAAGGCAAAAACACATAGAGTCTATAAAGAACCAAGATTCAACTGCTCCAATCGCAAAAGATTCCGTAAATAATACAAAAATCCCGACAGATCGCTTAATCGCACGTCTTGGGCTTTTTGATTATTACAGCAAGCATGTTGAGGAAGTTCTCACGTTACGCCCAAAGCACGTGCGCTTAGCCCTCTCTCAACACATAGGAAAGCCCTCTATACCCATAGTAAGCAAGGGAGAGCGTGTAAAACTTGGGCAATTAATCGCTACCATACCCGATAATTCACTCGGCGCACATCTACACGCAAGTATAGAGGGAATTGTCAGCGACATTACCGAAACACATATCACTCTCAATGGGGAGGTTTAACATGGCTCAAGCAATATGCCTTGCCGAATTGAACAGCATTGCAAAAGGAATTGAAGTTGCGGACTATATGATAAAAGCGGCGCAGGTTGAGATTATACGCTGTTCTACCATTTGCCCAGGAAAGTATGTCATAATAGTTTCAGGCGATGTTTCAGATGTAAAAATTGCCATGAAAGAAGTAGAAGAAAAAAGTGCGCACTATCTGGTTGACAGCCTCTTGATTCCAAATGTACACGAGCAATTAATTCCGGCACTCACAATGACAAATGCCGTAGAGGAAAACAGCGCAGTCGGGGTGATAGAATGTTTTTCGGTCGCAACTGCAATTTTGGCGGCTGACACAGCGGTAAAAGCTGCAAATATATCATTAATCGAAATAAGAATGGGTTTAGCAATCGGCGGAAAAGGGCTTGTAACAATGTGTGGCACAGTTTCTGATGTTAAAGCGGCAATTGCCGCCGCAACTTCTCAAAATGGGCTTTTTCTTAACAGCACAATTATTCCGAGAGTCGACCCCGCAATTTTTAATTCATTATTATAATGCTTTATCAGCACTCTATCCGCCAAATCGCCCTGAGCCGTGCCCCATGCGGTTAACATCGGCATCTTCAAAAGAATCTAAAGTATATAGGCGAATTTGGTTACTGCGTGGAAACTCTCGTTTTAGCAGAGTTTTTAATAATTTTTTTACTTTTTCAGAGGTTAAATCTTCCCACGATTCTTCATGGAAACCACGTTCAATGACATTAAAATTATCCTCGCCCGTGCAAACAATCGCCACAGAGCGATTACGCTTAAATGTACGCATATCAAGACATTGCCCGACTTGTAGTTTATTTAGTCGCTCTATTATAGAAGGCATAATTGATGATTTACTGTTCATGTGTAAAACAACTCATATTTAAAGTTTTGCTTAAAGACTCGCAAATAAGGTGCATATTTTGCGAATCATCCCCCATGGATCAAAGACTGTCACTATAGAGAAAATTCAAAGTAGAGAGTTTTATTGAATTTATTTTACAGGCTTCAAATTTTAGAAACTCACCCTATTCTTTGCTATTTTGAATACGGTGGATTGTGTTTTGCCAACATGCAGTTGCGTAAAGTAAAATAATAAAACCGATACCAAACACAACGACAGATGTGGTAAAATCAAGCCCAAGAACAGAACACTTATGCTCCTCCCCCGCAACCTGTGCTGTGCCTATAGCGAGCATAACAAAGATAAGTAATACACTTGCAATAGAGTGTGCCTTGTCTTCGGCAAACGTATCTACGATAGCTGAAACCGTAACAACATCATGACCAAGAAAAGATAAACAACTATAATATCATACTTTTTCTCCAGCTAAACACGCTATAAATCGTATATCAGTCGATGTAATCAGTCAATAAATTTATTTCCTGCCTGCCCTATTAGTCCACGCTATCCCAATTTACATTTTATTAAGATGATGTTGTCATGGATTTTATTCGCCTGCGGCGCGCCCAAAGGGAATAATTCCCTTTGGAAACCTTATTCGGTTTTATAGGAAAGTAAATTCCATAATTCTCTGTTATAATTTAGTAATTTTTCCAAATTGGAATAACGTGGATACTACAGTTTTTGAAAGTGCTTTGAGTCAATGCTTGACAATACCCAGACACAGCGGTATATTTTATTTCTATTGTAGTCTTTGGTTAACATGCTTCTCTTGATGTTCATATATACCAATACAGCAATATTAAATTCCATAATAGACATCCAACAAGTTTTCAATCTGCACTATACATGCTAGAGTCGACAAAAAATGTTTAGGAGAAAATATGGCAGGATTGGTTTTAGAAGGGGGCTCTCTCAGAGGGCTTTTTACGGCAGGCGCTTTAGACGCACTTCTTGATAATGATGTAAATTTCAGCTATATTATAGGCGTTTCCGCGGGAATTACAAACGGTATGTCATATATTTCAAAACAAAAAGGGCGAAACATTGAAATAATAAAGAAATATCGAAACGATAAACGATATATTTCCATGCGCAATTTAATCAAGTACAAATCTATTTTTGGGCTAGATTTTATTTTTGATGAGATTGCAAACAACCTGCACCCGCTTGACAGGGCAACGTATGACAATTTTGAAGGCACAATAAAAATCGGAATTACCGATGCGATTACGGGCGAAGCGGTGTATAAAAGCGGAAAAAATATGGACAAAAAACATATGATACTGCGCGCCACCTGTGCAATTCCTCTTTTATCACCTCCCATACAAGTGAACGGCAAGGAATATTTTGACGGCGGACTTGCGAATCCAATCCCCATAAAGCAATCAATTGCCGACGGAAACACGAAAAATTTAATAATACTCACACAGCCAAAAGGCTTTGTTAAGCAACCTGCTAAATCCGCAAAATTAGTGAGCATCGTTTACAGCAAAAAATATCCAGAACTCGTAAAGATTTTAAATAATCGCCACGAGCTATATAATAATACAATCAAGTTCATTGCCGAGCATAAAAAACAAAACCCTGATGACATTGTAATCTTACAGCCCGAATATAAATTGAGCTCGTTTGAAGCAGATGTAGCCGTCTTAGAGAAAACATATATGCACGGTTACGAAGTCGCAACCAGAAATATGGCTGAAATACTCAATGCAGCTTCAAAGTAAACATCAGCAAAAATCTTAATCAAACACAATTATAATCTTTGTGTGACTAAATTGCATAAAAGAAAGCAAAGCAATTATCTCTAGCAGAATATTTTTCTATGGCTTGTTTGCGATATTCTGCGCAAATTTTCTAAATCTTTCTGTGGTGAAATTTTTTAATAAAAAAGTGATGTAGTACAAATTAAGTGTCAGTGAATTTTGAAAACATACAAGCCATCATGAGTGTAATGGCTGTTTGTGCACGCAACCGTTTTTTTCTTGCCTTTTGAGGAGAATTATAATACATTTTTCATACTTTGACTCTGTTTTCTAATTTTTTTTTATATATAGGAGTATGTATGCAATCAAGAAATGCTGTCGGCAATTTAGTGAATCGATACAAGGCTGTTTTGAAAAAATGTCATCTTTTAAATGTTTTTGGTTCGCTTGCAGTGGCTACTGCTCTTATGGCAAGCCCAATGTTGGCAGAAAATGCCTTTGCGACTGTAACAAATGTGCAAGGAAGCACTGTTGTTGGTATGGACGCAACGGACGGAAGTCGTCAAGATCCTACTCCATCAGGGCAAGTCACACCCTCAAATGACAATACCCTCATCAACAATGGCACAATTGACGGCGGTGTGGTTTATACTTTGCCTGGTTTCGGTTTAAAAGCAGGTATGTTTGGTTATGACGATGTAAATGCCACAAGTTATTCATTCACAAACAATGGTATGTTAAATGTAAACTTAAGTGGTAATTCAGCTCTTGAATACCTTTATGGAATGTATGCATATAGCAATAATAAAAATACGTTCATAAATAGTGCAAACTCAACAATGAATATTGTTGCAAAAACAGGAGAGGCAATAAACAATGCAGGAAGTGCTTCTATAAGTTCTCAACATATTTATGCCATGAATGCTTCAGGCGGTGGCTCGCATGTTCTCACAAATGACGGAATTATCAATATGGATATTGATGCCGGAAAAGCTAGCACACTCCTTGGCGACGCCTCTGCCTATATTTACAATATTCGTGCTTTGAATGTTTTTGGTGGTTCGGCATACACACTTGCCAATAACGGCACAATCACAATTGATGCGCAAACAGATAACGCTGAAGCTAGTGGAAAAGCACAAGTTAACGTAAGTGATATCAACGGTATATATGCAACTATTGCTCAAAATGGCAACTCAACAATAACAAATGGAACAAGTGGAGCAAATGCGCAATTAAAAATCAGTGCAATAAGTGGAAATGCAACAGCAACAGGCGCCTTTCTAGCTGATGCTAAGATAGAAGATATTTACGGCATAAAAGCATCTTCATTCGGTGTTGCTAGCGGAAGTTTCACAATTACCAATGAAGCAAATGCATTGATAGAAATTGTTGCCAGAGCAGGTAATGCAACAGCTGAATCTGCCGGTGGTGAAGCCAATGCACTTGTTCAAGATATCTATGGTATAAGTGTTGATGTAGACGGTTCACACAAAATCACAAACGACGGTGCTATCAAGTTGAATATCGATGGCGGAACAGCTATATCTT
>CAYJPB010000115.1:0-2314 GCA_964371955.1 uncultured Desulfovibrionaceae bacterium
CACACCAAATCTGCTTCCGGAAGAGGTGTGAGAAGCTGTAACCATTCATGTGTTTCGAGGTATTCGGGGTCTTGCTGAAGCTCGCGTGACATTTCTAAAATAGGTGGTACTAAAGTATAGATATCTTCGGCAAGAGCCTCTGCTATTGTAAAGTTTGAGGCTTGCATAGCTAAATCGATAGCTCTTTGGCTTGTTACAATTGAAGTTGCCAATGTATCAAGAGTTTTGCTTGGGTTATGGAAACCGACACTATTTTCTGCTGAAACATAATCCCAGAACAATTGCGCTTTACGAATATTATCACGCGCTTCAATGATAAGTGCATCATAATTTTCAGCTCTTGAAGTCGAAAGTTCGGCAAGTCTTACGGCTTCATGCGCTCTTACTGAAAATTCTTGCGCAACATGTAATTGCTCATACGTTCTATCTTGCGTATAAATAACGCGTTCACGCAGATATTCAGGGCTTTTGTCTGAGTGGCATTGGCGACATGCACGCATCTCGGGGTCTATAAGGGGGCTTGTCCACCAATGAGAAGACATTTTTTGCATATTTTCACCTTCAACATAAGGCATATGGCAATCTGCACAAGAAACACCTGCTGAGCCGTGTACTCCGTCAATCCATGTTTCGTATTCAGGGTGCTGTATTTTAATCATAGGAGTACCGGATGCCGGGTGTACCCAATCGGCAAACTGCCCTTCAAAACCTTCTATAGTGCCATCGCCGTGAGAAGTATAATATTGATAAATTTCTTCGGGGCCAAAGCCATTGTCCCAAGGAAATACGGGGCTTTTCGCAACGCCTTGCCCCGGGTCGGTAAAGTAGTATTCCACATGGCATTGCGCACAAACCAAACTACGCATTTCATTGCGTGAAATCTCATCAAGGTCTTGACCGCTTCTCACAAGCCAGTCTTGAAGGGGTTCACTGTAGAGTTGAAGCTCCATTGTTTCAGAATTGTGGCAGTTTGCACAGCTGATTGTATCTTCATCGGGATCGATCTGCGTGCGGAAATCGTTCACGTCCATTGCCCAAAAATCATCACCGTATTCTTCTAACAGAGGAACCATTTGAGGCGTTTTACAGTTCCAGCAAGTTGCGGGCAAGCCACCGTCAATTCTATATCTGTCGATACGGTCAATTTCTAAAAAATCATGAACGGCAAGAGTGTGTCCTCTGGCTTCATTGTACTCATACATAAAAGGATAGCCTAACCATAAATTCTTTAAATATGGCTGTGCGTATTCAAAACCTTCAGGCAATGGGTTTACATTATCATTTTTAGCATAGTTGACAGAACCTTTATACTCAGTCATAATTTCAGATTCATTATTTCGCATGTATGAAGCAGCATGTTCTGGGAATATTTCTAAAAATGGTGTGCGTCCATACTCGTTTTCTCCGAGTCCTGTTTGATAGACAGGGGTTCTAAGTTCGGTAGTTATACTTGTGTCATCACAGCCTGTTAAAAATACGGCAGTAACAACAAAAGAAGAAAGAAGAAAATAAATTGTTTTATTCATAGCTTACCATCCTTGTATCTATGGGTGTCATTCTTTGGTGCGTAATATTACGATGGCATGAGACACATGAATCTTTAATGCCTACAACAGCAACATTCATATTTGTCATTGCATGACATCTGATGCAATTATCCATAACAATTGCTTCCATCTCATCGGTAGCCATAATAGGGTATTCAAAATCCCCTACCAGGTTGAGATAGACATCAGTTGCGCCAAGTTTTGCCTTAGTAAATAAATAGTTTACAACATTATCATGCGGCAAATGACAGTCATTACATGCTAAGTCGGCGTGAATAGATGTTTTATTTGAAACTGCCGCGGGAAGCATAGCATGGCAAGAAGCGCAAAATGCTCGTTCATTAGTGCGATCAATCACATACATAGAACCGGCAAAAGCACTCACACCAATAATTATCCCTGTAAATAAAATCATAATAAAAGATGTAGTAAAATGCTTCATAGCGCCTCCTTGAAACTATTTTAATTGGTTCTCAAAACATAAGCACATTATTCCCAATGTTAGTTATACATGATGTAGTGTAACTGTGATGTGATTGAAATCACACGAGAGGATAAAATTATTTTTTTCTAAAAATCCGTATTTTTTCAAAAAAATAAAATGCAAAATAAGTGATAAAAGTCCGTTTGTGGGTTATGTCCTGTAGCTCTCATTCTAAGAGCAATCATTGCGTCCATACGTGAAAAACCCTCTATTGCCAAGTGCGTAAAAATGGTAAGAAATTCGAGAGGGAATTGCTAAAGAGGAGAATCAAGAGGTTTTTGGC
>CAYJPB010000115.1:2324-6742 GCA_964371955.1 uncultured Desulfovibrionaceae bacterium
ATAATAGGTAATACGGTAAGTAATACCACAGAAACAATTATTATTGCCATTCCGCATATTCCCGAAAAACTCATGTCTTCATTAAAAAACAGCAATCCAACGGTGACAGCGGTTATCGGTTCGGCAGCACCTAAGATTGATGATATCACAGAGCCCACCTTTTTGATGGCAGACATCAATAGTACATTTGACAAAACAGCAGTGACAAAAGCGGCAAGAGCAAGGTGAAGCCAATCAAAAGAATTTGTTGCAAGAACAAAAGTGTCGCTTGCAAAGCTGTAGAAAAAGGCAATTACAGCACAAATTGAGAATAAATACAGTGAAATAATCGGTTTTGTCACATTGTGTAACTGTACCTTATACAAGCCCACAACATATATTGAGCAAAACACGCCGGATAAAATGCTCAGAATAATGCCCGCGAAGTTTATTTGTGAAAGTTCGCCGAAAAACCCGGATAATAGTGCCACTCCCAAAAATGTGGTAAGTGAGAGTATAATCTTATATGTTTCAAGCGGTTCTTTATAGAAAAGAACCATTATCAGCATAACAAAAATAGGATTCACAAAAAAGATCGTGCTCGCAATTCCGCTCGGAATATAGGAAATAGCCGTAAACAAGCAAAGTGCCGCAAGATAGTAAGCAAAGCCGACCCACACAAGCGAAAGCAAGCATTTAAGGGGAATGTATAATGGTTTTCTCGTAAAAAGTGAATAGCCCCCCATAAGAAGGCTTGCAAAGAAAAAGCGATAAAATAAGCTCGATTCCGATGTAAAGCCCCTTTCATACAAGGGCAAGAAGAAAAAGGGGATTAAACCAAAAAATGCGGCAGAAAGTCCTGCTTCTATCGAGCCCGAAACACGAGTCGATAAAGCGCTTGTATTTTTGAATAGCATGAATATTCCTCTTTGATAGATGCTGTCAATTAAAAGAAGCTATACCCGAACCAAATAAAATTCAACAGTTTTTTTCCGAATCAAATTTATATTGAAGTGTTTTTCTTCATAATATTATGCTTGTCAATAATTATTTTCAGCTTAATCTAAAGATTATAGCTCCAATAGCCGATAAGAATTTTACTGCATTGAAATTTTAAAATCGGAGAAGTTATGAAAATCAGAACTAGTATATTTTTAGCAAATTTCTTGGTTATAATAATGATTATTACCTCACTGTTTTTTCTGTGGAGGGCAAGTAATGCTTTTCTTGAAGTTCAAACAATAAGCGCGAACAACAATGCACTTTTAGAACTTTCAAGAGAGCTAAGGGCAAGTTCTGAAGATCTCACAGATAATGTAAGATTATATGTTACCAATGATGAAGAGAGTTTTGTTGCGCTCTATAATGAAATTGTAGCTATAAGAGCAGGCGATCAAGCTCGTTCTCAAGATGCATCTATTGCTCCCGGTCAAAGAATTGCATTGCTTGATTTATTGAGAGAATATGGAGTGACAGATCAAGAGTTCAGACTTCTTGAAGAATCAAACGTACTTTCAAATACTTTGGTAGGCATTGAAGTTGAAGCTATGAATGCCATGCAAGGACTATTCAAAGATGCAAGAGGAAATTATACAATAAACAGCAACCCCGACCAGCAAAGAGCAATAGAACTTGTTTTTGGTGAGCAATACAGAAATGAAGTTGATAAAATTATGGCTCCTATCAATGAATTTTCAGCACTCTTGGTGGAAAGAACAAGCGCTCTTGCACAAGAAGTAAGCGAAAGATTTGAAAGCGCCGAAAGAATTGCAATGATATGCATGGTTATCACCATAATTTTAGCAATTGTATCTTATCTTTTTACTCAGCAAGCAGTTGTGAAACCAATTGAGCTTGCAACTTCTTTTGCAAAAGAAATTAGTCAGGGAAATTTGTCCGCAGATCTCAATATAAATAATAAAAACGAAATTGGACAACTTGTCAATGCAATGCGCACGATACCCGCAACACTCAACACTATGGTTGAGGATATTTCTCAAACTTCTACACGAGTGGCTTGTGGTGAACTGACCTTACAAGCAAATGAGAAAAACTACCGTGGCGGTTTCAATAAATTGGTTGTATCAGTGAATCGTTTGGTACACACTTATCAAGAATTGCTTGATAACATGCCGACAAATATTTTTTCTGCTACAAACAAGAATGAAATAATTTATATGAATAAAACTGCAAGAAATACGCTTGGAGCAGAAAATACTGTCGGAAAAATTTGCGGTTCGTTTTTCAATTCTCCTGCGTGCGGAAATGAGAATTGCCTCGGACTCAATTCAATGGCTAAACGCGAAACCATCAATGCGATAGCACCTTGTGTTGTGAACGGTAAGAATATGCATTTTGACGTGTTTACTATACCTCTTTTCGATGAAAATCATAAAGCTGTGGGATATATGGAATTTTTGAATGACATTACAAAAGTTCATGAACAAGGTGAAGCGATTGTAAATATGTCAAACCAGGCGAATGAAATTGCGACACGAGTAGCCGCAACGGCAACAGAATTGAGTGCTCAAATTGCACAATCTGAGCGAGCTGCCATTGAATCTTTGCGCCAAGTAGAATCTACAGCTGTTGCCATGAATGAAATGAATAACACTGTGTTAGAAGTTGCTCATAGTGCTGGAAATGCTTCTGCAGTGGCAAATGATGCTCGCACACGGGCAGACGACGGATCTAATATTGTTGAAACGGTTGTAAGAAGTATTGCGGGTGTAGATCATCAAGCGAAGAAACTGAAACTAGATATGCAACAGCTTGGTGAAGATGCCGAATCAATCAATGCCATTATGAATGTTATATCAGACATTGCAGATCAAACAAACTTGCTTGCCCTCAATGCTGCCATCGAGGCTGCAAGAGCAGGCGAAGCAGGAAGAGGATTTGCCGTTGTTGCCGATGAAGTAAGAAAACTTGCTGAAAAAACAATGAGCGCAACCGTTGAAGTCGGTAACGCAATTAAGGGTGTTCAAGCAAGTGTTGAAACCAATATGCAGAATGTGGATATTTCAGTGGAAAATATTGCAGAGGCAACGAATCAAGCACAACTTGCCGGTGCAAGCCTAAAAGAAATTCTTGATCTTGTAGACAAATCTGCAGACCAGATTCGCTCAATCGCAACTGCGGCAGAAGAACAATCATCAACTTCTGAAGAAATCAGCAATAATCTTGTAACTGTGACTTCAAGCGCGGATACTATGTCAGCGAATATGACAGAAGCCTCCACTGCAGTAAGTGATTTAGCCGAACAAGCTTCCCGATTAAATCGCTTAATTGCACAGCTACAAACATCCTAACAGTACGGCAAAATGCCGGAATAAAATATACTATCCTACTCTTATAAAAAATGAACTTTGTAAGAGTAGGATTTTTTTAATGAAAAAATATACATTAGAGTATACTCTTTCCTTGTTATTCTTTTCATTTTATGTTATATCTTTGTCAGCAATTCAATGAGTGGTAATCGTATGGATCCTATACTTGAAAATCCTAAGCTTTTGGCATTAAATAATATCCCAAATTTTGTGGCTATTTGGGAAAAATATTTGCATGAAGGCGAAAAAATTACTAAACCAAAGGGATATGTGCTGTTTGACAGTAAGAGCACATTAAAGAAGCTCTATTATTTAGAAAAAGGTGAAATAATTTATGTTCACACGTATGCAAATGGCAAACAAAGATTGATTGCAAAAAATGTTGCGCCTTGCCTTGTAGGGGAGCCTACGGTTTTTATACCAAACTCTCATTCAACAACGCCAATCATACTTAATACCGACTGCGTTTTGTATGCTTTTAGCGTAGAATGGGTGCAAGAAAAAATGATTCCGCATTACCATGAGTTGACAAGCTTGGTTCTTCAAGATTTATCGATGAAGCTTATAAAGATGACAGATCAGAAAATTTTTCTCAACGCAGATGAATTACAAGTGTTAATTTGTAAATTATTGAGTGAAAAACTCATATATAAAAATGACAAAATCTATTCCGTGACAAATCTCAATCAAGTAGAGCTCGCAAATTTTTTAGGGGCGCATAAAGTTTCCGTCAATAAAATTATCAGAAAATTACAAAATGATAATATTATAGGTCAATACAATAAAAATCATACAGCTATTTTTGACTTGGAAAAGCTTAATAGTATTATTGAAAATATGAGTGAACATTAAGCTCAACAAAAAATAGCAGAAAAAGTCTTCGGATACTTCATTGAAGGTTCCGAAAACTTTTTTATGCTTGAGAGTCTAGCATGTCATTCCGACTTGAAAAGTTTACTCTGCTAGGGTTTGCAAAGGGAATTATTCCCTTTACCCGCACCGGAGGCGAATACTATTCATGTCAACATCAAGTCAGATAAAGTGTACATCGCTATAGCATGGAATCTAGTAGGAATGATTTAAAGTGTTCGATTTAGAATAGCATAAGCG
>CAYJPB010000116.1:0-331 GCA_964371955.1 uncultured Desulfovibrionaceae bacterium
CAATTTCTGAGGAAGTGGCAGATTGTTCTTCGCTGGCTGTGGCTATTGCTCTGATTCCATCGGCACTTTCTTCAGCCATTTTAAGAATTACGGCAAGCGCATCGCCGCCTTCAACAGTGAGTTCTGTTGCTTCTTCAATAAGTTGAACAGCTGTGTCTACTTGTGTCACGTTTATTTCTGTACTTTCTTGTATTGCTGAAACAACATTGGCAACATCTGAAGTTGAGGAAATGGTTTTTTCTGCAAGTTTACGCACTTCATCGGCAACAACGGCAAAACCTCGTCCTGCTTCACCTGCTCTTGCCGCTTCAATGGCAGCGTTAAGGGCTAG
>CAYJPB010000116.1:341-6681 GCA_964371955.1 uncultured Desulfovibrionaceae bacterium
CGTGTGCCCTGCCAATTCACTCATGTTTTGGCGAAGTTTCAAAGATTCATTTTTCACTTCATTCATTGATTCTTGACATCTGCGAGTGATAAGAGAACCTTCTGTGGCTTTTGTTTTTGTATTATCGGCAAGTTCTGCGCTGGAGCTTGAATTTTTAGCTACTTCAAAAACTGTGCTGTTCATTTCGTCCATGGCAGTTGCTGTTTCAGTCATACGAGCAGACTGTTCTGACGCGCCGTTTGTTGAGATATCAATTTGTGCAGAAAGTTGCTCGGAAGCAGAAGCAATGTTACTGACTATGCCCTCAAGTTTAGCAACAGCTTCGATGATGCTTTGTCTTTTTGCTTCGGCTTCTTGAGCTGATTTTTCAGCTTCTTTGGAAGCAATGGCGGCATTATCCGCGGCAATTTGTGCTTCTTTACTTTTTTCTTCTGAGGCGAAAACCATTTTTGATAAGTTTTGAATCATTGTACGTAACGATAGGGCAAGAGTTGAAATTTCATCTTTACGAGCTAAGGCATTGTCGAGTTGCATTTCTTGGTTCGGAGTGAGTGTGAGATTTCCTTCTGCAACATAGCTTGCAATTTCTGCATTTTCGCTAACAGCGGTGACTGCTTTTTTAATAACAACATATATAATTGTGCCGACAATAAGAAGAATAAACAAACCGGCAAGTGTCAGATACATCGCTATCTCGTTTGAGGTAGCGTAAAAATCACTCTCGTCTGTTTCAATACCGACAAACCATTTTGTTGTTGGCATTTGTGCAAAATGAAGAACTTTAGGAACTCCTTCCCACTCATAGTTTGTTATTCCTGTCCTCTGAGCCATTATTGTGCGGGCGTAATCATCATCGGAAACGTCTTGCCCTATAAGTTCGGGGAAGGCTCTTTCCATCAACATTGTACCCTCATCGTCCATAACAAAGGGGTTTGAAGAAGGCATAAGCGTAAGATTTTGAATAGTTTCACTTGCAATTGTGGAAAGATTAACGACAAGCATTAAAACAGCATCAACGTCATTACCTGAAACATCGTCTGTGATGCCGGAAGTAATCATTACGCTCATTTGACCTGTAGTACGTGACATCATAGGATCGATGACAATATGTGTTCCTGCAAGAGCTTCAGTAAAGCTGGGATATGTACTTAAATCCAAACCAATCCTTGATGGATCGGAGTGAGCTATGGAAATACCGTCTAAGCCAATAACCAGAGCTGAAGTTACATCAGTAAAATCTTCTGTAATTTCACCTAAGACAGCGTTTGCATTCGTTTGCGCCGTCAGATATTCAGGAGAAGGATTTCTTTGGTTTTGTACCTCTTTTGCAAGAGCTGCAATATGTTCAATACTGTTATCGCCGTCAGTCATGTCTGTAAGTGACACAACGTTTTCGATAATCATATCGATTTCTGAAGCTTGTTTTTTGGCAAATTCAAGCAATTGAATATCTGCCATATTGTAGAGCCCCCGTGATGAAAGGCTTGAAGCTATTATTGTGAGTGCAACAATGCCCAAAACAATCGGTACTAAAGTAGAAACCAATACTTTTCCTAATAATTTAAGTTTCATACATACATCCTTTAATTATTGTTAATCTGACACATTTCTTATCGGCTTCATATAAATAAACTTAGGGGATAAATCAAAAAAAAAATAATTTCTGACATTTATAAACAAAACAATGAAAATTGAAACCACTGCAAAAAAACGGCGCAAAGGTCTCAAATGAGCCTAGTGCTAACATTAAATGTATAGGGCTACTCCCTTTACAGAAGCAGCCCTATCAAATCGTTTTATCAAATTTATTTTACGTCAAGAGTTTCGATTTCTGAACCGTCGGCGTGCAATACATGCACGGCACAGCCAAGTCAGGGATCGAACGCGCGGATTACACGCGAGACGTTTACAGCGGAATCTCCAACCATTGGAACACCGATAAGCGCTTCTTCAACAGGACCTCTTTGTCCTTTGTCGTCGCGTGGGCAGCAATTCCAAAGAGTTGCAGGCATAAGTTGATAGTTATCAATTACGCCGTTTTCGATTTTCACATAATGGAGTAATGAACCACGAGGAGCTTCTGAGAAAGCAAAACCTTCACCGCTGTCGGGTACTGATACTACATTATATGTGTTTTCATTAACTTGAACTTCAGCAAGCATCATATCAACGATGTTAAGCAAGTGCCAAGTTTCTTCTACTCTACCGATATGACGACCCATGATTGAGAAGACAATGTCTTCACCGATATCACGGAAGTTTACAGCATCAATACCGAAGTATTCTTTAAGAAGTTGTTTACCCACAGGTGAAAGCTCTTTGTTAGCAATCCACATACGAGCATGAGGACCAACTTCAACAGATTGACCATTGTAGCGAGGAGCTTTTACAAATGAATATGCATCATCTTTAGCCAAGTCAACTTCAGTCATACCTTCAGAGAAGTGTCTGCCGGTGTGGTTATCGTTGAACCATGAATATTTCAAGTCTTCTGTAATCATAGCTTGATCGAATTCATAGTCTTGTCCATCGTAGTATACGCCCGGATTGAAGTATTGTTCAGTTCCTTCATCATTTAATGGGAACACGCCTGCGCACATGCAGTTCTTTGTACCCGGAGCAACAGAGCAAAGGTCTTTGTAAGCTGAGCCGACAAGATATACAACAGGCAAGTATTTTTCTTCAACGAATTTACGCACTGATGCAAAACGTGCTGCGTATTCAGTGATTTGATCTTGAGTTGGAATTTGGCTTACGCCGCCGGGGATAACGCCGTGTAAGTGAGGCATACGACCGGCAAGAAGAGCAACCATTTCATGGCATACTCTACGTACTTCCAAAGCTTCAAGATATTGATCTACACCAACTTGGTTGGTTGCTGGATCTAAGCGCAAATCTGATTCTTCAAAGCGAGGAAGGAAAGGCGCTGCTTCAGGTCCTTGAATAAAATCTTGGCCTGCAAGATGATAAAAGTGCAATACGTGTGATTGCAAGTAGTTAGCAGCTTGAATAAGGTTACGTGTCACACGTCCGTTTGTAGGAGGAGTAACGCCGCACGCTCTTTCAACAGCCATGCTTGAAGCTGTTGCGTGAGAAGCAGGGCAAACACCGCAAATACGTTGGGTGATTTGAGGTGCGTCACGTGGATCGCGCCCTTTAAGGATGTGTTCAAAACCGCGGAACATACCGCCGCTAAGTTTTGCATCTACAACAACCCCGTCTTCTACAACCACTTCTGCTTTCAAGTGACCTTCAATTCTGGTAACGGGATCTATATGGATAGTTCTTTGTTCAGCCATATTAATTAACTCCTGATAACAAGTAGTTATCTATAATTGATTTTAGTAGTAGAATGGTGATTTACCGTCAGGGAAGTCGTATTCTACGCAACCGATACATACTGCGTTTTCAACACACCAGTTAACACCGTTATTCCATTTTCTGCTAGGTGAATCACACATAGCCATTGGGCCTTTACAACCTAAGTCGTAGCGGCAACCTTCTTTATCGGTAATAACTGAAGACATAATGCCATTATTGAATTGTTCAATATACGGGCAAGCTTCGTGTGTGTTTGTGCCAAAGAAAGGTGTTGGACGCGCATCGGAATCAAGCAAGGTAACAACAGTAGCAAGACCGTCTGCCAAACCTTGCTCTTTAATTGTTTCAAGAGCCAATACCAATGTTCCTACAATCCAGTCTGGATGTGGAGGACAGCCGGAAATGTTCACAACAGGTGTTGCAATGCCGGCTTCTTGTAAGTAAGCTGATGTGCCAAGGCTGTTCGTGATTGAGCCTGATGCAGCAGAAACGCCGCCAAAGCAAGCGCATGTGCCCACTGCTAAAATAGCTGCAGCATCGGGAGCCAATTTGTTGAGCATATCAACCATAGTATATTCTTGGTGATTTGCTTCTGCTACGATACAGTATTTGCCTTCTTCGGCAGTTGGAATGGCACCTTCGACAACAACAAAGTATTGTCCTTTGTTCTTTTCAGCCATTTCAAACATATACTCAACTGCGCTAGCACCACCGCCTGCCATAATGGTAGGGTGGAATTCTAAGCTGATAACTTGAAGCAACACGTCAGCAATTGCAGGGTGTGTGCTGTTAAGGATTGTTACAGAACAACCTGTGCAACCGGCGCCTTGAATCCAAAAAACCGGTGGACGTTCTCCTGTAAGGGTTTCAGCCAATGCTTTATGCACTGCTGGGTGGAACATTGTGGATACTCCATATCCTGCAACTGTTCCTGTGCATAACTTAACGAAATCTCGACGAGAGAGACTCATAATGCCTCCAATTTGATAAAAAGTTTATTCCAATTAGTCCGATAAAACAATTTGTTCGAATATATCTAATTTATACTAACTAGTCAAGCCATTGAAACGTATATGCAATAATATTTTTTTTAAGCATAACTAGCTAATTTAAAAAGTTATTAATGTAAATTTTTCTTGAAATACTGCTTGTGCGTTAAATATTTAAGTATTAAATTCAATATCGATACACTTTTTTATAGCGCATAAGCAAAGCGACAACTAAAAGTATTGTAAGAAATTCTGCTAAAGGAACGGCAATCCATACACCTACTATGCCGATAAGCGGCGGTAAAAGTATAAGTGCTGTCGAAATAAAAACAAATGTTCGCAGAAATGAGATGAGTGCAGAAATTTTTCCATTTGAAAAAGCAGTGAAAAGTCCACTCCCAAAAATATTGATTCCAGCAAAAAGAAAAGCAAATGCAAATATCCGTAAACCGCCAGTCGCAAGGTTGTGCACATTGCTTCCTTCTTCGGCAAAAACGCTCACAAGATTCGGTGCAAGTAGTTGAGCCAAAACAAACAATGTTGATGTTGATGTTACAATAAATATAATGCTGAGGCGGAAAATTCGTTTTAAATTACTTCTGTTCCTTTGCCCGAAGTTATAACTTATCAATGGGGCAACACCACCGCTATACCCAAGCAGTATTGCCACAAGTAAGAATTGTGAATAAAGTATTATTGTGATTGCCGCAACACCGTCAGGCCCAGCAAGCATCATTGTAGCTCTATTAAAAAGATAAGTGGTTATTGCCATTGCCGTGTTTGAAACCATTTCAGATGAACCGTTTATCGCGCTGGCAAAAAGCATTTTAAAGCGTATCTTTGGTTTTACAAATTTCAGTGCTATATCATCGAGTTTTGTGAAGCAATAAAAGCCGTAAAAAGCGCCAAATAATTCACCAAAGCCCGTTGCAAGGGCGGCACCGGCAATACCCCATCCAAAAGGCACAATAAAAATATAGTCGAGAATAATATTTGTCATGCCTGCTATTACCGTCAAAATAACTGCCCTGTTCGGTCTGCCCGAAGTTATAAGGAGGTATTGCATAACCATTTGCATCATAAGTGCAGGAGCAAAAATAAGCAATATTAATAAGTATTCATAGCAATGCTGATAAATTTCTTCGGTTGAACCAAGAAAATAAATTATATCCTTAATAAAATAGATACATAAAGCCATGGTGACAAGAGAAATTGTCAAAGCGGCAATAACAATTGAGGTGAAATCCTCCCTCGCTTCTTGCTCTTTACCTTCACCTAATTTTATAGCACAAATTGCGCCTCCACCCGTTCCAAACATGACGCCCAAGCCCATCATCACCGATATTGTTGGATAGACAATATTAATTGCGGAAAGTGCGCCCGTACCAACAAATTGTGCCACAAACATGCCGTCTACCATCACATAGAATGATAAGAAAATCATCAAAAGCATACTGGGTATGGTGAATTTCATCAAAGATTTAAAATTAATTTTTATTGCGAGCTGGCTCATGTGAACTTTCCTTAATAATTTGTGTATTATTTTTTTCTAAAATATCTGAAAACATATCAAGCATAGCACAAAAGAGTGCACACTCTTCTTTCGAATATTTTTCTTCAATGTTTTGAATGGCGTTGAGATAAGCTATATCAAGCTTTTTTTGTAGTTCATCTCTTTTGTCTGTCGCCCTGAGATAGAACATTCTTTTATCGTTTGGGTTTACCTCTCGTTCCACGTAGCCAAGACGTACAAGTTCGTTTACTTTTACTGTTACTGCAGATTTTGCTACATTAGTTTTTTTGGCAATATAACTTACCGTGCAATTTTCAGTGACAGAGATGATTTCTAAATATAAATGTAAGTGATAACTGAGTTTTGTTTTTTGTGCTATTGAAAACGTATAAAATTGATAGCCAACCCAATCTACATACATTCTGTCGAGGCTTTTTAATAATGACATCTTTCCTCCAAATTAAGACCTCTGCACAATTAATTTTTTGCAGAAATTTACAGTTTAAGTTTGTACTAC
>CAYJPB010000117.1:0-577 GCA_964371955.1 uncultured Desulfovibrionaceae bacterium
ATTGTAAAAGCTCCCGAATCTACATTGCAGCACTTGCGCGGAAACAGAATATCAATGATATTCCAAGATCCTATGATGACATTAAATCCTGTACTCACAATAGGCGATCAGATGCGTGAAACATTATTTGCGCATAAGAAAATCTCAAAAAAAGAAGCCGACGAAATTGCAATAGACAGGTTGAAGAGAGTGCACATTCCCTCACCTGAACGCCGTTTGAAGCAATATCCGCACGAACTTTCAGGCGGTATGCGCCAACGTGTTGTTATCGCTATTGCGCTTTTGTCAAACCCTTCACTTATTATTGCCGATGAACCGACAACAGCTCTTGACGTGACTATTCAAGCGGAAATAATGGAACTTCTTCTTGAACTTTGTTCAAAAAGAAATATGGGGCTTATTCTTATCACGCATGATTTGGGAGTTGTTTCGCAGGTAACGCAGAAAATTGCCGTTATGTATGCGGGTAGAGTGGTTGAAACGGCGCCTACCGAAAATATTATCACAAAGCCGGCGCATCACTATACATCAGGACTTATTGCCGCTTTACCGCAAGGAAAAATTTACGGTAAAGCAG
>CAYJPB010000117.1:587-6474 GCA_964371955.1 uncultured Desulfovibrionaceae bacterium
CGTTCGCCAAAGGCTGAATCAAATTCCGGGTGTTATGCCATCTCTCACCGCAATTCCTAACGGATGTGCTTTCCACCCACGCTGCGAAAAATGCCAAACCACTTGTAAACAAGTGCGCCCTGAACTACGTGAAGTTGCCGAAGGGCACTTGGTTGCGTGCCACTTCCCACAATCCTAATAAGGTTATACTATGAGTAATGTACTACTATCCTTGAATAATGTTGTAAAACACTTTGATATATCAGGCGGCTTTCTCGATCAATTACGCTTGTCCAAGTCCGGCGTAGAGCGCAAGAGAACTGTTGTTCACGCGGTAAATTCAGTTTCTTTTGAAATAGAAGAAGGCGAAACCTTGTCGGTTGTGGGTGAATCCGGTTGCGGAAAAAGCACGCTTGCCCGAACAGTTATCCGTCTTTATAAGCCAAATAGCGGTGAAATCTTATATAAAGGAAACAGAATTGATAGCTTAAGCGATAAGCAAATGCTTCCTTACCGCAAAAAAATGCAGATGGTTTTCCAAGATCCCTATGCTTCGCTTAATCCGCGTATGAAAGTAAAGGAAATTTTGGAAGAGCCTGTTCGTTTCCATAATCCCAATATGACAAAAAGTGAAGTTCAGGACAGGGTTTTTGCTGTTATGGAACAGGTGGGTATTTCTCCACAGTGGGCTATTCGTTATCCACACGAATTTTCTGGCGGGCAAAGACAGCGTATCTCCATTGCTCGTGCGCTTGTGGTTGACCCTGAATTTATTGTTGCAGATGAACCGATTTCCGCTCTTGACGTTTCTATTCAAGCGCAAGTTCTCAACTTGATGATGGACTTGCAAGACAGTCATAAACTCACCTACTTGTTTATTTCTCACGATTTATCGGTTGTTGAGCATATTTCTTCACGTGTTGCAGTTATGTATCTGGGATCTTTGTGTGAATTGGCGCCGGCAGAAGAATTATTCAATAATCCCAAGCATCCGTATACACAAGCTTTATTGTCTGCTATTCCAAACTTTGGTGTTGACCCTAACGAGCGTATTAAGCTTACCGGTGAAGTGCCTACACCGATTAATCTTCCTTCAGGCTGTGTGTTTCACGGCAGATGTAAGTATGCAATGCCACAATGCTCTGTAGAAATTCCACAGGCGAAAAAGGTCGACAATACGCTTATTGCTTGTCATTTGATGAAGTAATTCATAATCGGTATATTATGCATATAAAGACACTTTTCTTTATTATTTCCATGCTCTTCATTGGGCTTGGTTGCACTATGATTTTGCCATTGTTCACTTCGTGGTTCTATGAAGAGAATGTGTTGCCGATTTTGTGCTCAATGGTGATTATTCTTTTTGTGGGAGGAGTGTTTTTCTTGCTTTTTCGCCCCACAGAAGAAATCTCACTCAGTAATAAAGACAGTATCATTATTGTTGCGGCATGCTGGTTTGCCGCTTCATTTGTGGGCGCTTTACCTTATATGTTTCAGGGAAGCTTCTTGTTTGTAGACGCGTTTTTTGAATCTGTTTCAGGGTTTACAACAACAGGCGCAAGTATTCTCAGTGATATTGAAGCTTTGCCGAAAGGTATTTTAATGTGGCGTGCACTCACGCATTGGCTTGGCGGCATGGGGATTATTGTGCTGGCGCTTGCCATATTACCCATGCTTGGAATGGGCGGTATGCAGTTATATAAAGCAGAAGTGACGGGACCGCAAGTGGATAAAATAATGCCCCGAATACGAGATACTGCCTTTTATCTTTGGTTTATCTACTTTCTTTTTACAATAGTACAATGTATATTGCTTATACTTGGCGGTATGGATTGGTTTAACGCTTTGGCACATACTTTTTCTACGGTAGCTACAGGCGGCTTTTCCACGCAAAATGATTCTATTGCGGGCTATTCCGCATATATACAATGGGTTATAATTGTCTTTATGTTTCTTGCAGGGGCAAATTTTACGCTGCATTACAGTCTGCTTATCCACAGAAAAGCAAGGGCTTACGCAAAGAATACGGAATTTAAAGTGTATGCCGCTGTCACTGTAATTGCTTCTTTTATTACGGCATTTTATCTTTTTTTCAGTCCCGATTCCGGTGGATTGGAATATTCCATACGCACAGCATTATTTCAGATTATTAGTATTTGCACCAGTACGGGTTTTGCCACAACAGACTATCTTTATTGGCCTTTTCTCACGCAGGCTCTTATTCTTTTTGTGATGATAATGGGGGCAAGTGCCGGCTCAACAGGGGGCGGGATTAAGGTTATTCGTTTCAACTTATTGTATAAATATGCAAAAAATGAAGTCTTACGTATACTTCATCCGCGTGCTGTAGGAAGTATAAAATACGAATCTAAGCCTGTTTCAGCAGATATTTTGAGTGGTATGGTGGCTTTTATGATAATTTATCTTGTAATTGTTTTTGCGGGCGGTATGTTCATCACTGCGTTTGGGCACGATTTTGCTACATCATTCTCTGCATCGATTTCAGCTTTTTCAAATACCGGTCCGGGTTTTGGCGAGATTGGTCCCGCTGACAATTTTGGGTTTTTTGAAGCGCCAATAAAATATTTTCTCTGTATTATTATGCTCATTGGAAGACTTGAAATATTTACTATTCTTTTACTCTTTATGCCATCGTTTTGGCGATCGTAAAATAAGGCTTGCAAATGCTATTGACTTGTATTATTGTATGTTAATAAGTGAATAGCAATTTGTAATGTGTACTGAACAGCTATAGATGGCTTTTGAGGCAAAAATGAAAATATATAACAATTTGTATAACGGTTTTGAACAGCTGAGACTTTGGATAAATGATAAGAGTTTAAATCTTGAAAGTCAAAGTTTAGTTTCAATTCATACCGACATTCTCACCAAAGATGAATGTGTTGCACTTGCAAAATATATAAAAGAACTCTTGCCGAATGCGATTGTCAATGGTTGTTCTGTTTCGGGTATAATATATAATGGTGAAATTTTGGAAAATGAAACCCTTGTCTCAATTTATGAGTTTGAATATGGCAAGGTGTATTCAAAAATCCAATCAACATTTGGGCTCAGTTCTGAACAAGTTGCCGAGTCATTAGCTCAGTGCGCGAAGGTTTTTCCCACAAATTTTGGAACACTTATTTTTGATTTCTCTCGAGACGATATTTATGAAATTACGGAAAAGCTGAACACGCTTCTGCCGGATGTACAATTTGTCGGTGGACTTGCCGGAAAAATGCAAGCGAATGGCGATACAAATTCCTTTGTTTTCGATGAAACAGGCTTTTATGTACATTCTTATCTCGTAAATTTCATTGATAACAGCCGCGTTTTGTCATATTCAGATATTATTACAGGCCATCCTCCTGTGAGCGATGTTTTCACTATTACAAAGGTTGATGGCGAATGTATTGAGGAAATTGATACTATCCCTGCTTTGGATTGGTTGAACAATACTTTGGGATTAAAAGAGTATATCAACAATCACGATAAAGATAACGAAGATCCTTTTGATATTTTGTTGCGCTTTCCTCTTGTGCTTGAAGGCTATACATCTTCGACGCGTTTTGTGCGCTACAATAAAGAACACAACGCCTTACAACTTTATGCTACACAACTTCCTGCAGGTATGAAGTTTCGCCTTGGGTATTTGAGTCATTTAAAAAGTGCCGAAGAATTACAAATTATTTGCCATAACCTGCAAATGCTCTCCGCAGAAATGATTTTTTGCTATTCATGTTCTTTCAGGAAACTTTTTTCAGATGATATCGCACAATGGGAGTTGAGAGCTTTTGCTAAGAATCATGTGTGTGGCGCATTTATGCTTGGTGAAATAGGCACGAAAAATAATCAGGTACAATTTTTAAACGGATCGGCATGCATTTTCACTTTGGCTGAAAGAGCTGTGCATATCGAACCGGATTTGTCGGTTTTTGACTCAATAGCTTCACCTTCCGAAGAAGATTGTTTCTTGAGCCATTTGCGCAAAGTCAGTGAAAACATCCATGCAAATATTTTTGCTTCATCTTATGCATACGAACAAAAAATAAAAAACCTTTTCTCGCATAAAAGTGAAAAAGATTTTCAAACGGTATCACAGTTTTTAAAACACCAAATTATTAATAAGCAACAACAGATATGTCTTGTTTCTATTGAAGAATTTGACAAGTATTTAAGAGAATTGAGCGAAGAAGATCTTGAGAAAATCGTAAGAGATAACAAAAGAAGAATCACAAACTTCTTAAGAAATCAATATAAACAGTATAGTTTTAATTTTTATAAATACGATACCTCCAACTTCTTTTTTACAGTTGATGAAAAATTGAACGATTCTGTTTTTGAAGAAATAATACGTACACTACAAACCTATTGCGGAAATGACAGTCTTTTTAAAGACGAGATAACATATTATAATCATTTTACTTTTACTTTAGACGGGCTTGCTATACAACAATTATTTGAAGCAACAAAGCGTACAGATCTCCCCTTAGAAAAGCAAAGATTTAATCATTGCGATATCGAAATCGTAGAAAATAATAATCTGCATGAAGAATTTAAAATGGTAGCGGCTCTTAATGAAATTATAAAGAGTAATGCAATAGTACCTTATTTTCAAGGTATTTATGACAATAAGAAAAACCGCTTCCATATGTATGAAGCTTTGATGCGTCTTCAACACCCCGACGGTCAAATGCTTTTTCCCGCTGATTTTATGGATATAGCGAAAAAATACGAATTATATTTACCGCTAAGCCTTTGTATGGTGAAGAAAGTTTTTGAATTGTTTAGTGATAGAGATGAGACTATCACCATTAATATTTCTGCGTATGATATTTTGTCTGATACTTTTAAAACTACAGTTTTTGAGTATATGCGAACTTTACCAAATCCGCAAAATTTTGTGTTTGAACTCTTGGAAACAGAGGCTTTTTCTGATTTGGGAGCCCTGCGCGACTTTATTTATCAGGTCAAACAATACGGTTGCAAAATTGCGGTGGACGATTTTGGCGCCGGCTATTCAAATTTCATAGAATTCGGTAATTTAGATGTTGATTATTTAAAAATCAACGGTTCTTTAACGAAGCTTCTCGGAACAGATTTCAGTTATAGCCACATACTGAACAGCATTGCCTTCATGGGCGAAAAAATGAAAGTAGAGCTTATTGCGGAATTTGTTGAAACGGCTTCAACACAAAAACTGCTTATCCAGAGTGGTGTGCATTATTCGCAAGGGTATTTTTTCTCAAAACCAATGCCTTTCTCTGAACTCGTTGTAGTTTCAGAAGAAAATATAAGAAAGTCAATTGAACAAGAGGAAGAAAGTGAAGAGGGGAAAGGGGGCACTTTTACCAGAAATCATGCGATTAAAGACAATATTATTTTATATATCGGCGGGTTACTAGTCGCTTTACTTACAGTCTTTTCCGTCTCGTATTTTGTAAGCTATAACCAAAACGAATTTAAGAAAATAAATGATTCATTTTTAGTAGAAATTGCTACGGGAATATCTGATAAAGTTGCGCTATTTGCAGAAGAGTCGAAGATTTCATTGACAATAATGAGCGTTGCAATGTCAGAGTATACAAATACTCTCATAGGGGAATATAACTTTGCCGAAGAACTTCTTGCCTTGAGTGAAGCCACAAAATTTAATGCCGCCTATATTTCTTTTGGCGGTTCGCCTGCGATAGACGGCTATGGGAATGTTCTGCCTATTCCAATTGAAGAAATGTATGGCAGAGCGTCGGGAGAGGGCGTTGCCATATTGCCTATGTTCACAGACGCAGAGGGGAATAGTCATCTTATTTTCAGCGCATGCTTGATAAGGGACGGAAGAAAAGTAGGTGAAATTTACGGCACGTATAATGTCGAAGATATTGCAGATCTGTTAAATTTAAGAAGTTTT
>CAYJPB010000118.1:0-6441 GCA_964371955.1 uncultured Desulfovibrionaceae bacterium
AGTGACTCTTTTTTCTTTCTCTAAAGCCTTTGTGCGCTTCGCTTACATTTTTAGCCATAATTTTATATTTTTTCGACATGTAGTGCGCTAAACCTCATTTCTTATTCGTCGTATAATTGTTTCATAACAGCGTGTTCAATTGTTTCTGCCTGCATTTTTTGTACTGATCGAACAATAAGCAATGCCACAAAAAGCAAAGCAAAAACGCCCACGCAAGAAATAACTGTATGCACCATTTCAGGTTCAAGTCCGCCTCCCTCGTCTGCAAAGACATTTGGGTGGATTGATCGCCATAAACGGGAAGAGAAATACACCAAAGGCACGTCCGCAAAGCCGATAATTCCCACAACTGCCGCCATAATAGGGGCTTTTACTGTGGGCATTGTGCGTATGAAAAGATAGGCAACATAAATAAACCACAGAATTAACGTGGTCGTAAGGCGCGGATCCCACGTCCACCACACATTCCATGAATTTTTACCCCATATCGAACCTGTGAGGATTGCCAGACTCGCCAGCAAAATTCCGATTTCCGCTGCTGATGTTGCGATATGATCGAATTTTGGATTTCGTGACTTCAAGTAGGCAATACTGCACACAAAGTTCACAAAGAAAGCCATAAAACACCACCACGCAACGGGTAAATGATAATAAAAAATTTTCTGTGCAAGCCCCATTGTTTGCTCTAAGGGCGCATACACATAGATAAGGTATTGGCAAAAAGCAAAGCCTATGCCAAAAAGTATTGCTGAAATTTTCGCTACTGCTAACATAATTACTCTATATTATTTATTTTTTTATATAGTTTTATTCAATCGGAGAATAAAGGAATGGAAATAAAATCAATGCCATAGCCAAGAAGATGCCGTCAAATGCAAGTGCGAGAAAAAGCCACGATTGTCCAACATTCTCGGTATGTTGCATAAACAGAAGCGAGAAGGCTTCAATCCCTGCAAGCAAAAGCGGTGTAAGCAGGGGAAAGAGCACAATACTGAGCAAAGATTCCTTTCCCGTCTGTCCAACGGCAAGCGCACCGAGAAGCGCACCGCATGTAGCCATACCAATATCAATAAGTAGAAGAAATGTCAAAAGTTCAATTAGACTTCCATATAATTGTGCATTGCAGAAGACCACAAGCGCAAAAAAGAAGACAATCTGCGCGGTAAACATAAAGAAAATACCGCACAGCATTTTTGCAATCCACACAATATGTATTGACGAGGGCATTAAATGTAAGCCCGATTTCGCTTGATTATGCTCTTCAAGCGCATGCAATGAATTAAAAATAAGCACCATTGCAAAGGCTGAAGCCAGCCAAAATAAAGTGGCAAGCGCCCTTGCTTCCACCTTTTCGCCAATGCCTTGAGAAAGGCTGAATACGAAAATAAGCAGTAATCCCAATAAAATAGATTGTCCAATTCCTCCGCCACGCAAAAAGAACAAGGAAAAATCTTTTTTGATAATTGCAAACAATGCTGAACTTTTTTGTATAGATTTAGGCATGGTAATTCTCGGTTCTCAGCGTTTTATTTTCAAGGATATGCACAAAGTCTGCGTATTCTTTATCTTTATCTACATCATGGCTTATCCAAAACACGCAGGCATTTTCTTTTTTTGCTTGAAGAATTTTTTCAAGTAAGAAAGCTCTTGCCTCAACATCAAGTCCAGTACTTGGTTCGTCAAGCAACCAAAGTTTCGGCTTTTGTGCAAGTAAACGTGCGATTGTGAGTTTTTGCGTCATTCCCCGTGAAAAAATATGCACTTTTTCTTCGGCAAAATTTTTTAAACCCACTTCTTTAAGTATGTTAAGATATTCTTCTTCTGTAAGATTTGTTTGCGTATGTACATTATGCCAGAATTTCAAATTTTCAAGCGCTGTCATTTGTGGATAGAGAAAGTTTGCGTGTGCCAAATAACCAACTTCGGCTATATTCAAATCCGTCACAATCTCACCGTTGTCCGCTTCCAAAAGTCCGCACAAAATCTTAAAAAGTGTGCTCTTACCGGCGCCGTTTTTTCCTTGAAGAATATGTATAGATTGTGGATATAATTCAAATTCCACATTTTTAAAGAGCAGTCTTTGCCCAAAATATTTAGCTAATTTTTTAGCTTGTAGCATTTGCCTTCCTACACTGAGTTTAAGATGGTGTTTACATGAATAGTATTTGCCTCTGAAATTGAAAACCCTTAAAATAATGAGCCGGTATATATAAAATATGTCGGCTCTTTTGTGTCTACAGGGGACGTTAAGAACAATGCCCTTTCTTTTAATCATCGTCAAGAACTATTTATATGCGCTTCGCTAAACTGATGGTATGAGAGCTGTTTGCGATTAATTTTTTTTGAAAATTTAAATGAACATTGATGAAAAATAATACTTCTACATGCCACTTTGCATTTGTTTCTCTTTTTTAGTGAAAGGAATACCAAGAGCTTTTAGGCGACTGCGGAGAGTTGCGGGGTTCATGTTGAGTAACTTCGCCGCACCAAAATCACCGGCTATTCTCCCGTCGGTGAGCTTTAAAACTCTTACAATTTCATCTTTAGTTACTTTTTCATTACTTCTTACCGAATCAAGTTGGTAATTGGGCAAGAAAGAGAAATCAAGCTCATTGCGCATTTTGCTTTTGCTTGATAGCAACGCTCTTTCAACTGCGTGGCGAAGCTCTCGCACGTTTCCTTCCCATGCATAATGGAGAAGTTGATAGAGGTTGTTTTCTGTGAGGCGTGGGGGTAGATCGAGCTTCATCTTATTTACATAATACGTGTAGTAATATTTGAGAAGTATGGGGATATCTTTTTTTCTCTGTCTAAGTGGTGGAATAAGAATAGGAAAGACATTTAGGCGATAGTATAAATCTTTTCTGAATGTTTTTTCTTGCACCATTGCCCAAAGATTTCTGTTCGTGGCAACAATGATACGTATATCAAGCTTAATGGCTTTTTCGCTTCCGATACGAGTTATTTCCTTATTTTCGAGAGCTCTAAGCACTCTTGTCTGCGCACTGAGAGAAAGTTCACCTATCTCATCAAGATACAACGTTCCATGGTTTGCTTGCTCAAAAAAGCCTTTACGTGACTGTATTGCCCCTGTGAAAGCGCCTTTCTCATAACCGAAGAACTCACTTTCAAGAAGGCTTTCGGGAATAGCACCACAATTCACACGCACAAATGGCTTTTCTACTCGGGGTGAAAGTGAATGTATTGTTTCTGCAACAATCTCTTTACCTGTGCCCGTTTCTCCTTGAATAAGCACTGTTGACTCATACTTTGCAACGTCATTAATTCCTATTAAAACCTCTTTTAAATCAGGGCAATTACGAATTAAATCTTCAAGAGAAGTAATGGATACACCGCTTGAAAAAAGCATAAGATTTGCACTGGGGTTATCGTAATACAAAGGCATAACCAAGTCGTGAAAAAGGGGGCACAGAGAGGCAAGTAAATCTGCATGCGGTTTTCTAAAATTGTTTTTTCTTTCAGAATGTAAGCTTATACAAATAAGATGATTTTTGTCTTTACTCTGATAGATAGGGAGTGTCAATGAAGAAACCGTCGGGAAAGGAAAGTCCTGTAGATAATGCGAAGTGCTGGGAGACTCAGCACTGTTGTTCATAATAAATACTTTTGAAAAACCTTCGCCAAAAAAATTTTCAATTTCTGACATTTCCATAAGAGAGCTTTTTTTGAAAGAACTGCGGGATACATTTTGATTTGAAGAATATTCAATAAAGTTCGTAATAATGTTATTTTGCCTATTTACGGAAAAACAAAGTGCTATATCAAAGGTAAATTTTGTATGTAAGAATTTAAAAAGCACGATAAGCCCATCTTCTTTCGGAAGTGCATTCATTGCGGTATGCAATAATTCATCATATTGGTTGATCATATTTTCCTCGCATTAACGTAAATTGTGAAAGTCACGTATTATATAAATGTAAAATATCAGCTAATTATAGGAAAGTCAATTTTTTTCGCATAAATTATGCAATTTTGAAATTGTGTAATATCTTGAAAATACAGAGTTTTATTTTTGGCACATATCTTGCTATAAAAAGCACAAATAATAAAATTATGGAGAAATGTCATGATAAAAAATGCAATCGTACTTATGTTCGACTCTTTACAGTTCAATTATCTTGGTTGTTATGGAAATGAATGGATTAAAACTCCTAACATGGATAGACTCGCTCGTGAAGGCGTTTTATTTGAAAATTCTTATACCGAAGGTTTACCTACAGTTCCTTGCCGTCGTGCCATGCACACAGGGCGTTACACCTTGCCTTACAGCGGTTGGACACCTATGACTATGGAAGACACTTCTATTGCCGATCTTTGTTGGGGACGTCCAATCGACACAGCACTCATTTTCGACTGCCCTATGTATCGCTTACCAAAATTCGGTTACACACGTGCATTCGATAAAGTATGGTTTACTCATGGACACGAGGCTGACGACTATTTCAACGAAAATATTCCACTTATCCACTTAAATGTAGATGATTATATTGAACAAAGCGCTTTCGATACTTTTGCAAAGCGTACAACACAAAGTGCGGCAGAAGGCACAAGAACGGAAATCCGCAACTATTTGCGCCATCGTCAATACGGCGGCGATAAAGAAGAAAATCGCTATGTTGCACGTACAATCAGCAAAGCAATCGAATACCTTGAGCAAGTTGACAGAAATAAGCAATTCTATCTTTGGATTGACTCATTCGATCCGCACGAACCATGGGATCCACCATCAGTATACGATCCCGAAACACCTGCAATGTACAACCCCGATTATAAAGGCAAACACGAATTTTTACCGTTTCCCGATGCTGTAGAAGGCTTATACAGCGAAGAACAACTCCACCATGTGCGTATGCTTTATGCTGAACTTGTCACACTTTGTGATAAATATTTAGGTAAATTGTTAGACGCAGTTGACAGGCTTGGTTTGAACCAAAGCACACTCCTTATGATGGTATCCGACCACGGTGAACCAATGGGTAATGGCGAACACGGACACGGAATTATGCGTAAAGTGCGCCCATGGCCTTATGAAGAATTGGTACATACTCCAATGCTTCTTCGTGCTCCCGGCGTGAAAGCAGGGCAACGCCTCAAAGGTTTTGTGCAATCATGCGACGTTGCTCCAACGGTGTGTGATTGGCTCGGAATCGGTGTTCACCCGGATATGCAAGGGCATAGTTTACTTCCCATGTGTCTTGGCGAAGTGGAAAAAGTGCGTGACTTTGCTATTGCAGGTTATTATCCATATTCATGGGCTATATACAACGACGATTGGTCATATATCCATTGGGTTAGCCAAGCATCTCATACCGCGGCTTGGGGTGCGGAAGCTTCAGGAAATATTGCAAAAGCCAGCGAACATTTAATGGCTGTCGGCGGTAAAGAATTGGCATCATCAGAAGCTTTTTCTGCTAAAAGAGAAGACGAAGGCGATGAAAGAGATGCCGCAACTCGTCATAAAGAAAACGCAACACTTGACGGCGCAGATCAATGGTCATGTACTCCTTCCGGTAAAACAGACGTGCCTGAAAGAGATGAATTGTATGACCGCAAAAACGATCCTTTCCAATTAAACAACCTTATCGACAAGCATCCAGATGTCGCTAAGAAAATGTTTGATACATTACGTGAGTTCATGACTGAATTAAGCGTTATGGGCTAAAATACATTCTTATAAAATCTGCATAAATAATTGAAAGTGCTTTTGGTATAGCAACCAAGAGCACTTTCACTATGAAATCCTGTACAATTTTTTGAGTAGAGGTTTCACAATTATATTTTCAGATTTTTGATTTGTTGCAGTTGAGCGTTTTTTTTGATGGTTCTGTTATGCAACATATGGATCCACTAAAGATTTACCCTTCACCCAAAGTTTAACATTCTTTCTCTTTGTCTATGTGTCTGTTCTTGAAGAGCAGGAAGCAATTTCTTAATATAGCCCGTCATCGAAACAATTGCGACAAGCGTGTCTGCACCGTCCGTCACCTTTACTTCATACACAACCAGTTTTCGTCCAAGTTGTACGGGTTCGGCAACAGCAGTCAAAGGCCCTACCTTTCCCGGTGATAAAAAGGATATTGACGATTGCACGCTCACCATTACTTCACTGTGTTCATGCGCCGCCATGGCAAAAGTCATGTCTGCCAAAGCAAAAATTGCGCCACCGTGTGTATTTCCATTGCTGTTTCTGTGCCTTTCGTCAAAAGGCATGGACAATACCGCCCGACACCCCTCAATGCTTACAACCTCCATACCCAAATGGCGGGAAAATGAATCACTCTCAAATAAGGCTATTCGCCTTTCGTCTGACATATATACCTCTTTTGGGAAAATAGTTTGTCTTGGGGGAAAGGGAAAACCAAACTTTGAAAAGTTTAGGTCTTCCCTTTCCCCCAAACCCCCTATCCATTTCCTTACAAA
>CAYJPB010000119.1:0-4223 GCA_964371955.1 uncultured Desulfovibrionaceae bacterium
TAAAATCATACAATGGCGAAAAAGCATCAAGAGATGAAATGCACATTGCTCAATGTATGGCAGGTATGTCTTTCTCGAATGCTATCTTGGGTATAGTACACTCAATGGCACACAAAACAGGTAGATTATTCGGTATTCCACACGGTTGTGCTAATGCTATCTATCTTCCTTATGCTGTAAAATACAATGCTAAAGAAGCAGGCGAAAGATATGCACAAATTGCTAAACACCTTGGTTTAGCAGGCAATACAACTGAAGAATTAGTTGATGCACTTGTTGAAAAACTTATTGAAATGAAAGCACAAATGAATATGCCAAAAACATTGAAAGAATTTGGTGTTGATGAAGCAGAATTCTTAAAGCAATTGAGCGTAATTTCAGAAGAAGCTTGTAATGATCCATGCACAGGCACAAATCCACGTACAATCGATCCACAAACTATGGAAAGACTCTTCAAAGCTACTTACTACGGTGAAAAAGTAGACTTCTAAGAGTGTATCTCAAATAAGCAAAATAATGAGGAGCATAGAAATATGTTCCTCTTTTATTGTCAAAAGAGTATGAGAAAAGAAATGAAAAGAAAGGTATGCGCTTCAGACGAGCTAATCAATATACTTTTTGCTCGAGAATCAGACAGGAAATTGATATATGATTTATCCATTAAAGATAATGAAATAATCCTCGCTATGTTTGATGATCCTACAGATTTTCGTTGGGAGGATATACGAGATGAAAAATCTGAATTTTTTGATGAAAATGCAAGCTTGAATAAATACTTACTTATTGAGTTCAATAATGAAATAATCGGGATATTTTATCACACCTACCACCCGGCACTTATAGCAAATGTAGAATTTCATATTTGGTTTGTATCAAAAAAATATACAGGGCGAGGACTTGGCACAAAAATTGTTTCGATGATGAAAGATTATATTCATACAACATACCAAATCAATACTTTTATCATGCGTCCGTGGATTAAAAATCCGCAAGCAATCCGCACTTACGAAAAATGCGGATTTGAAATAATTGAAAATTTTGATGTTGAAGCGTATTTCACATCAGAAGAAATTGCTATATACGGAAATGGGGCATACAGTGTTGAACAGACAGTAAACATGGTGGCAATTGTGTAGAATATTGACATAAATATTCGCCTCTAATCAATGCAAAGTGGGATAATCACCCTTGCATACTTATTTATTTTCATCAATAATTTTCTGCAATGCCTCCAAACGTAGTAGATGCTCTTGTAATAACAGAATTTCCCTTTGCAGTATTTGTGAGGGATCGTCATTTTTGTCGAGAAGTTCATCATTTGCTGTTTGCATTTTTTCTTCACTGCGCACATCTCCCATAGCGCCAACAATTACCGCTATAAATACGTTCAACACAACAAATGACGTAAGTAAGATGAAAGGCACAAAGAATAACCATGCATAAGAATAAATTTCCATTACGGGGCGCACAATTCCCATTGACCAGCTTTCAAGTGTAAGTATTTGGAATAATGTGTAATAAGATGCTGAAAGTGAGCCAAACCATTCCGGAAATGCACTTCCGAAAAGATGTGTAGCCATGACGGCAAAAATATAAAATACCATAAATAACAGTGTGGTAATCCAGCCAATACTTGGAAGTGAAAGCATAAGTGAACGTATGATTGTACGAAGACGTGGCACAGCAGATATAAGACGCATAACCCGCAATACTCGTAAAGAGCGCAAAACCGCCAGTGGGCCGATAGCCGGAATATAGGCTATGCCTACAATAAGTAAGTCAAAAAGATTCCAAGAGTTTGTAAAAAATTTGCTACGCAAAGCCAAAAATTTAAGTGTTAGTTCAATTGTATAAATTATAAGTGCAATATTTTCAAAGGCTTCAAGTAAAAATCCAAAATTTTCAGTCATGTAGCTTGATGTTGCCAGTCCTAATGTAATAGCATTGAGAATGATAAGCCCTATGATAAAATTTTGCGCTTTTTCCGTCAAAATAAAATTATACCATTTATCGGGATGAGCTGGCTCATCAATAAATTGACTTTCTTTCACGTTTGACATTTTTCCCCCATAAAACCCATTCAGCCGAATGAATTATAACACATATAGTATAATGCACATAATCTATGCATTATACATCGTTACTGTCAATGTGCTGAAAGGTACATATAGAGGCAAGCTAATAAAATATATCGAAAGTTCATGAAAAAATCTTAAGGCATGCGCAATACCCACATAACGCGCCCAATAATTTCGCCTTCTGAAAGCATTGAACTAAGTGGAATAGCATCGTATTCAGGATTATCGGAGTAGAGTGATAATATGCCGGATTTATTGATTTTAATGCGTTTTATTGTTCTTCCCATATGTCTTGTTTCAAAAAGATATACGCCACCTTCTTGTAAAATTCCGTTATAGGGCGTTATGCCGACATATGAATCTTTCGGGATTGTTGGATGCATGCTGTCGCCACTGACTTTTAATGGGTACATGTTCATAAGATTGTACTGAGGCAATATGGAAATATATGCTATGGGCTCATTTTCAACAAGTTCTACGGTGTTTCCCGCACCTGTGAAGCCAAAAACAGGAATAAGGTTGAGATTGTCGCCCGAAACCGGTTCAGTAGGGGAGTTCTGCTCAACGCGAGATATCAAGGGCGCTTTCAAGACAGGATTTTGGAAGTCAGTTTCTTGAGTATTGCAATTTTCAGTTGAAAAAAATGGAATATTTAACTTATCAAACCATTCACAAATAGTTTTATAACCGGTATTCATGTCTTTGTTGAAGACATTATACAGTTTGGATTTAGTTGTTTCTGTCAAGCCCAAGAAGGCAGATAGTTCGTTGAGACTACTAAATCTTCCGCTCGTCAATTGATCTTGTAAAGCTTTAATTATTCTATCTTCGTTTTTCATACTCACCTACACTTTTATAGACAATATAATATCAAATATACTACAAATTGTCCAGCAAAATAAATGCAAGCGCTATTAATATCTCAATATATCACAAATAAGATATATACTTTAAAAGTATATTAAAAGAATAATAACGTATTATTTTAAGTGTGAAATATTATATAGATACAAAGCATTAAATTATTAAAGATATAAAATTCCAAACTATTTTAAAATAGGAAAGATGATAAATATACTTGACTCTCATTATTATATTTGATAATAAAGAAAACAAGGAGGGGATGAAAATATAACTGCGCAGAACTAAATCAATTAACTTTAATTTATTCACAAAATATTATCTCATTAATACAAAAATAGTTGTATTTTCAGATTATTATATAATTAATTATTTATTGTATAAGAAATTCAACTCCTTATTCACTTTACGTCATATCACATGCTAAAATGTTCTACTGCATGCACAATATATTTTACTGTGCAATTCTATAATTGTGGTGAAAATTCAGCGCTCATATGTCAGTATTATTTTGATTTTTCAATAGTTTATGTTGTTACATTTATGATTGAGAAAAACCTTTAAAATTAAACAATAAATAAATGGGAGAAAACATGAAAAAAATAAAAACAAATAAAAAAAGTTCAAATAGCAAATCTCAAGCAGAAAGGCTTAATAGATCTGTGGAAGAAGCTTTCGCTTTGAAAAGTGAAAAAGATCGAATAGATGCACGATTAAAAGAATTGTACAGTTTCATTATTGCACAGGCAAACTTCAATAAAGATAATAAAACAGTCATGCTTGAAATCGCTTTGCCATACGTTGTGAAAGTTGTAGCGCGTGACACAATAAAGTGGAATCAGTCAAAACTACTCAGTCTTCGCAATGAACTTGATACAAACGATTTTGAGCGCTTGTTTAAAAGTGAATATAAACATCAATCAAAACAGGTAATTGACAATTTTATACTTTTTGCTCCCCCCACTCAAGCAAAAGCAATAGCAGATGCATTTTCTTTACAGACAACATTTTCTGTGAGCATTGAAAAAGCGAAGGAAAGTGTAGCTTAATACATATTCATAATAACATATATAGCAAACACAGATTTCTACATTTTTACTCATATGAATAATTAAAAGCTACTATTTTACAAAAAACTACATTTTTATGTTAAATTATTTATCATATTTACTAAAAAGGAGAACATTATGAACTTTGATCTTAACAGTGCCAACTATCAATCGACATCTGTGCATTTAATTCCACCAATGTCAAAAGTATTTGTAAAACTTTTCATTGTATTTC
>CAYJPB010000119.1:4233-6426 GCA_964371955.1 uncultured Desulfovibrionaceae bacterium
CAAAGAACAGTCTACGGGATCAAGCATAGAACTCACAAAGAGAAGTTCGGGTTTGGAACAGCTTTGTGTAAAATTACAAGTATTAAAGGGTAGTTATAAGAATACATATTTTTTTCACAGCTTTAATATTTGTGGTGGCAACTCAAAAGGGCATGAAAAAGCCATTGATATTTCAAAAAGTCAATTGAGGGCACTGGTAGAAGCTAATTTTGCTATAAGCCCCAAGGATATGAGTGAAGGCGCACTAAATGCACGAAAGTTAAATTCTCTTAATGATATCAATGGGTATGTATTCCCAATTACAGTGGATTGCGAAATTAACGATAAGGGTTTTCTCAATAACAAACTAAAATCTATAATTACTGTTGATGACCCTGATTATCAATATTTAGTAGATAAAGGTGAAATTATCAAATAACCTATATCTATTGTCTGTTGAAAAGATTCTATACAAGTTACTGAATATTTGTGTAGAATCTTTTTATATTTCAATCTCTTATGTGCTGAAAAAATTAATCATTAAAAATGCTTCACAAGAGCGAGATAATACGTTATATATACCCAGTTTTGAATATTTTTCAATAAATTTACTAACTGGAGGATTTTATGTTTGAAAAGCTTTTTCACCTAAAAGAGCATAACACAGACGTTACTACCGAAATTATTGCCGGTTTGACCACATTTATGACGATGGCGTATATACTTGTTGTTAACCCACTTATCCTTTCCGGAGCCGGAATGGACATGTTTGCAGTTTTCACTGCTACAGCACTCAGTGCAGCTATTGCCACTCTTTTTATGGCTTTTGCGGCAAACTTACCGATTGCACTTGCTTCGGGAATGGGCTTAAATGCTTTTTTTGCGGCGGTAGTCGTAGGACAAATGGGCTATTCATGGCAATTTGCTTTGACTGCTGTTTTTATAGAAGGTTTGATATTTATTGTTCTTACCCTCACAAACTTACGTGAAGCTATTATTAATTGTATTCCTCCTTCTCTAAAAAACGCCATTTCAGCGGGTATCGGTCTTTTTATTGCCTTTATTGGTTTGCAAAATTCCGGAATTATTGTTGCGGATGCAAACACTATGGTGAAGCTTGGTAACATCACTTCCTCCTCGACTCTTCTCACAATTGTGGGAATTTTATTAATCGGCACAATGCTTGTATACAAAATTAACGGTGCTTTGCTTATAGGAATTTTGCTCACATCACTTATTGGAATTCCTTTAGGGATAACCACTTTGGCGAATTTTGATACATCAATGCTTTTTACTGTTCCATCAATTGCTCCGACTTTTCTTCAATTTGAATGGGCACATGTCCTCAGTTATGATATGTTTATTGTTGTTCTGACTTTTCTATTTGTGGATCTTTTTGATACTGTCGGCACGTTGGTTGGTGTGGCAACAAAAGGAAATCTTCTTGATAAAGACGGCAAAATCCCCAAAGCAAAACGTGCTTTTATGGCTGATGCTGTCGGAACAACCGGCGGTGCAATGCTCGGAACATCAACAGTTACTTCTTTTGTTGAAAGCACAAGCGGTGTAGCTGAGGGCGGAAGAACCGGTCTTACAAGTCTTGTTGTTGCAATTTTGTTCCTCCTTTCTTTATTCTTCTCTCCATTTTTCTTACTTGTTCCCGGTCAAGCAACCGCTGCGGCATTGGTAGTTGTTGGTATCTTTATGATTTCTCCAATCACTACTGTTGATTTCAACGATTATGTACACGGAATTCCGGCGTTTTTTGCAATTGTTATGATGCCGCTTGCCTACAGTATCTCCGAAGGTATTATCTTTGGATTGACAAGCTTTGTGTTCTTAGCAATTGTTTCAAAAAGAACGAAAGAAGTTACGCCATTAGCAATTATTTTGGTGGTGCTCTTTATTTTGAAATACGCTTTGGTGAATGGATAACTTAAACTTAAACTAGTATGAGCCCCGAAAGGCACACTATTCTAATTTGTTTTTTATGCTTTGCATACAAAAACCTCACTGCGCAAAAAACGTCGTTTTTGCTTGTTCGCTAAAGCATTTGTTCGCTTTGCTCTCATAAAAACACACTGTTTTGCAAAGTTTTCTAAAAAATTAGAATGGAGTGCCCCGAAAGGCACATTATTCTAATTTGTTTTTTATGCTTCGCATACAAAAACCTCACTGCGCAAAAAACGTCGTTTTTGCTTGTTCGCTAAAGCA
>CAYJPB010000120.1:0-3253 GCA_964371955.1 uncultured Desulfovibrionaceae bacterium
AACGCCTTGCAAGTTCTCTAGATTTACCCACTTGCATTTCGACATTATAGACTTTTTTATACAGCAGCTCTCTGTGAAAATTTATTTCACAGATTCAAAGTTCATTCATTTTCTAAGCGAAGCTTTTTTACTTCTTCAAGAGATAGACCGGTCGTCTGTGAAATAGCTACATCGTCAAGGATGTTAAGTAAGTTGCGTGCAACGTGTAGAGTTCCCTCGAGCTTGCCCTCGAGCTTGCCTTCAAGTATGCCTTCAAGTTTGCCTTCAAGTTTGCCCTCAGACCAACCTTCTTCAAATCCCTCTTCTCTGACATCTTGGAATTTCAATGCTAAGTTCATATAGTCTATCCTCCACTTCTCATTGGTTTTAATGCTCTCAATTTGTTTAGAAAATGTTGCAATTTTTGAGTCTTGAACCTCAGAACCATTAACAAAGGCAAGAAAGTTGCGCCTATGCGTATTCTTTTCTTTTAAATACGCTTTGGTATTAAAGAAGAGAACATGCCTACCATCGTTGAGATTAAGGTTCTTATCCTCTTGGCAAGTGTTTTTAAGTGTATAACAAGGTAAGCCTTTACCAAATGCGTCAAAAGTACAAATGAAAATAACAAAGCTGTCTTTTAGGTCTTTGTACATCGCCCCTTTTTCAAGCATATCAAAATCTATAGCTGACTCATAAAAACGGCAACGCCTTGCAAGTTCTCTAGATTTACCCACTTGCATTTCGACATTATAGACTTTGTCCTCACCCTTGACATAGACATCAAGGCTTATGCCTTTGGCATCGTGCATAATGTCTATACTTTTCTGATATTCGACATATTCAATATCTTCAACTTCAAATAACAGCAAAAGTTCAAGAACTTCTTTGCAAATTGTTTTATCTTGCATGAATTTTGAAAAGATAAAGTCGTCTGTAATATCAAGGTCTTCCCATGCTTTTATTGGAGCTTTCAATAAAGGTTCTCCTTTTATACCGATTATGTATTTACATTAAGCTTCTTTTTATGAAAAAGCAAGTGCTATAAGAACCTAAATCAGGGCGAACGATTAAAAATTTTCTTGTATTTCCTGCGTTATTGCTTTATGTTATAATTGCGTAACTATCTGTCGAAAAATATTTTTTCAACTTCTTTTGGGTGTTTACTTTTTCCTTCATTTGTATTTTGTCTGACAATGCCAAGCGTTCTTAACGCAATAAATTTGAATAAATACGGCTATTAGATCTGGTAATATTCAAAGCAAAATAATAAGGAAATTTCACAAAAGAAACAACTGAATTGATTAAATATGTATTACAGCAAACACTACCGGCATAAGTAATAAAATATGTTATCCTGAACCGCCAATGTATTCGGAAGAATCTGAATGGATTGAGTCTATTGGGGTATCTGCTTTTATGCCATTATGGAATACTGATGAAAGTCATAGATTAGAGGGAAAGAAAATCGGAATTTCAATTTCTGATATTGGTGATTATGACTATTCACGCTTTCACCTACACCCAAACCACGCACAAAGACTTTCGTAAGACTTGGCTCGTTATATCTTGGCAAGGGCAGGCACTTTGATTTATGGCGGTGAGCTACGACAGAACGGTTTTACTGAATTTATTCTTGAAGAAGCCGTTGCGCTCCGCTCAAGATTAAATACAGATAACATCTACGTTGAAAATCATATTGCGTGGCCTTTACATGTGAAAGCTGAAGTACGTGAGTGGAAAGCAAAGTACAGAAAAGTAATGCGCACGGTTCCATATGATTTTACTGATGATATATCTCCGTATATAAATAAAGAACAGTTATTGGATTCCAATACAGTTAATAATAAATATATATGGTCGCGCTGTCTTACAAGAATGCGTAGAGAATCAATCGAGTATTCAGATATAAGGGGTTATGCGGCAGGAAAGCTGTCAGGGTATAATGGTAAAATGCCAAGAGTTCTGGAAGAGGTTATTATTACACTTGAGCAAAAAAAGTCACTATATTTGCTTGGTGGATTTGGCGGAGTTGTCGGCGATGTCTGTAAGGCAATTGCATCAAGCAAAAAGGGCTTTATAGAAGAGTCTTTGACAGAAGAATGGCAGATGAATAACAATGAGGGGTATTATGAATTGCAAAAACTCGCTAGAGCTCGAGGCTATAGTGCTGACTATGATGAAATAAGAGAGATTTTAACCCAAATCACAGTTAGCGATTTGGCAGCTAATGCCGGATTAAGTGAGGCGGAGTACATAAATTTGATGAACTCTGCTTTTACCGATGAATGTGCGTATTTAGTCCTTAAAGGAATAAGCCAAAAATAATGTTCCGGATTTTTGACTAAAAAAATAGCATAGTACTACTCATTTTCACTACTCAAACCCTTGAAGCCATGGATTTATTGTCCAAGCAATCATAAAAGTAGGCAAGTCCTCAGAAAAATAAACTTATTGCAAACAACGCCAGTTTGTTAAAAATATTTCTGCTGTTCACCATCTTGCAGATTAACTCTTTTCGTGAGCTTTAAACTAGTCCTATGCTGCGCCAATAAAAACCCCATGTGATGTGTGCAGCACATGGGGTTTTTTGCGCGGGATAACAAATATTTTTGGTTAGCTTTTGCTCATCATTCAAAAAAGTTCTGGTAAGTAATTTCAGAACATGGATTAAATATTCTGACGATATATAGTTCAATTCAGCAATAAAATTTTCTACTTTTTCCCTTCACTATTAACAGGGCTTTGAAAATTCTCCACGCGTACACCCGTAATAATATATTGAATATCAAATCCGAGGTGGAAAAGTTTTTCAAAAAAGAGCGGAGTAGGGTTACTTTCTCCATTTTCATATCGTAGCATTCTTTGTCTTGAAACTTCTAAAATTTCAGCCAGTTCATTCTGTTTGTAGTTTAGTTTCTTTCTTTCTTCTTTTAGTCTCAAATAAAACATATTTGCCCTCAAATAAAAAAATGTAACAAAAATTGATATATTTCTATTGACAATTGTATCAAAAATTGATATATATAGTTTTAGTTAGTTCATGTTCGTGAATGAACGTCAAAAGATTAACCCATAAGCCTTTAATTTGCAAATTAAAGAAAAGGAGCAAATAAGTATGAGTAATTTATCAAGAAAAACAATAAACCCTGCACCTGCCTTTGAGGAAGGCACACTTTCTGAACTTCAATCTTACCTCAACACATCAGTTGAAGAACATCAAACAATAGAGAATAAAGTGTTTAGGCTTATTAGACTTAATGAAAATGAAAAA
>CAYJPB010000120.1:3263-6307 GCA_964371955.1 uncultured Desulfovibrionaceae bacterium
AATTGATGGAAGAATTTATGGAGCTTCTTTTTGATGTCAGGACTGCTAAAGGCAAGTTGGAAAATTTTTGCAAAGTATACAATGAGATTGCATAAATGCACACAGTATACAAGCTTGAAGAGGGGAGAGTATCTCCCCATTCAGCAAGCAAATTGTTATTTATTTATATTTTTTCATTGAACTCTTGAAAGTTCTCCACCCGCACGCCCGTAATAATATATTGTATATCAAAACCGAGGTGGAAAAGTTTTTCAAAGAATTGAGGATTTGGGGATCGACTTCCGCTTTCATATCTCAATAAGTTTCGTGGTTCTATTTCAAGCATTTCAGCTAAATCTTTTTGTTTTATTCTTTTTAATTTTCGCTCTTCTTTCAATCTTTCAAAGTACATTTTTTAACTCCTCAAAAAAATATACCCAAAATGGGGATTTTCTATTGACAAACATACCCAAAATGGGTATATTGATTTTAGTTAGTTCATGTTCACTTTCGAACACTTCAAGATTTAACCCATAAACCTTTAATTTGCAAATTAAAGGAAAGGAGTAATAAAATATGAATCTACCTGAACAAGATTCTACATTTAGCCCATTTTTCTCAACCGTAGAAGGAAGATTTACTGTTGTTCAAGTGAGCTTAGAGAATACAATTATTGAACACAAAGCAGTAAAGCAAAAATTATTTAAACTTATGACCCGTACAAGTGATAAAGAGCTTATAGAAAAATATTCGGAATTACTTGATGACCTACATTTCATGCAAGGTAATTTAGAGGATATATACGAGCTTCACACCGAAATGAGCAAAGTATTGTTCATGGAAGGCTAACATCAAAAATTAACATATAAACCTTTAATGAACTAAAGAAAAAGGAGAAATTATGAGTATTTTAACAAGAAACGCTACAGCAAATTATGCATTTGAATACGAAGATGACACGCTTCTTGAGCTTCAATCCAATCTCAGGACATCACTTATAGAACAACAAGCAATAGAAAATAAACTTTTTAGACTTATACGATTAAATCAGAACGAGGCTCTTATGGAAGAATATATGGAACTTCTCTTCGACATCGGCTCTGTCAAAAGCAGTTTGGAAAATCTTAACAATATATACAATGGTGTTGCTTAAGGTAAGCTTAGATAATAATGCTATGGGGTTCTTGCAGGCAGGAGTCCATAGCGTGCTTATAATCATTCACCAATTTAAACACACGAAACAAATAATATAAGGAGATTTTATGCAACAAAATCAAAATCAAGAAATTGAATATTTAAAGCGAGTTCTCTATGCCTATGCAGAAACCAATGATAAGCTTCACAATACTCTTGCACGAAAAGAAAAAGAAATCACACAAATAATTGAGGAAGTGAACGACTACCGCTCAGAAGTTGACAAATACCAAGCCGCCTGCCAAAGCGCATACTGTCTTCTCGATTATACACTCGAATACACAAAACGCGCTGATGTAAGAAAGGCACTCGGTAAACACGCTGTTTCATATATTGTTGATATTACGCGTATTATTTCCTATCTTTCCGGGGTAATCAACCCCGAAGAAAACGAAGATTGGGCTTTCTAAATTTCAGAATTTGTTTTATAAGAAAAATAAAAACTCAGATATTTCTTGCAAATATTTGAGTTTTTTGTTTACGTTTTTTCCTATATCGTTGCTGAACTGCCCCAATTTCTTAGACGGTTTAATTAAGTAACTTTTATGGACTGATCTCTGTACTGCGCAGAGGCTCATGGAGAATTTGAAGAGCGAATTTGTTTGACTTACTACACATTTTTTAATAAATTTTATGTAGTAAGTCAAACAAAACTTGTATGTAACATATTGTAAATATTGATGTCGACTTTAAAATACACAAAAAAGCAAAGATAGAATTTTGAGCATCCTGCATGCGATAATATTTGGTGCCCTATGGATGCAATTACAAGCTCTGTCGATATGTCTATAGTGTTACCTCAATAATGTTGGGTAGACAAAATCTTCTTCATTTATGCTTTCTTCAATTATAACAGCGTTTTCTGAAATATCTGTTACACAAGTATCAAGCATACTCATTTCTCTTTTTGGGGCGGAAATGCTTTCGAACCTGTTTGCTATATTTGTATTTTCAAGTACTGTGTGTCTGTTCGTTTCTATGGTTTTGGCTTGTCTGAGTCTTTCATCTATATCCCTTGCAAAATCATTGTTACGTCGCAGTGTTATTTGTGCCAAGCGGTTGGCATAATAATTATTTAAAATTTCTTGCAATTGCAGTATTGACATAAGGTTGATTGCTTGAATAAATTTGTCTCGAGCATGGTAAGGGTGCATTACTCTTGGGTTTTCAAAGCCGTATTTTAGGTTTATAAAGCGCTGAAATACTTTATTTATATAGTTGTTTCTGGAATAGCTTGTTTTGATTTTTGTCGCAGTTTTGGGGTTATATGCCATTATGCCAAGATGTATATGCTCTCGCCTTTCTACCCCCTCAGGTGTGTATAAAATTTTGGGGATATGCATTTCAGCATAGCTTATGATTTCATTTTTCGCGTATCCGTTTGCGTGGTGATGTATTACATCTCCTATAAGCGAACGGAAAAATCTGTTTTCATTAATATCAGATGCACGCAGATTTTCTTCATCTTTTTTGCTGAGTGAGAGCACTATATGTAGATAATTGCTTACATATCCCTTCGTATTGATGAGATAATCTTCGACTTTGCCAAAGAGTTTCAGGTTGCCAGTGATGGGGGTGACATAGTCTTTTTCATCTCGTGTCCATGGGTTTTTATTTGTTCGACCGTCAATAAGATAATCGGCAAAACCCGCACGAGCATCGCGTATCCTTTGTATCATATATCCTCCAATACAGTCTTTTCAAAATAGTTGTTCAGTGTTTGTAATTCTAACACTATTGATTGGTAATCGATTGCTTCGAGAGCCCCTTGGTCATCGGCTGTGCTGAGTACATCAAGGATATTTTCTATATTCACGTTGAGGCAATTGAGTGCATAAACCGCTTCATTGCAAAGTTTATTATTGTTGCTA
>CAYJPB010000121.1:0-6287 GCA_964371955.1 uncultured Desulfovibrionaceae bacterium
ATTAATACAAGATATATTTTTAGTGGTATACGGTATTTCTCATCAGATTGAGTATTCTTCAATTGCACGGATTGAACATTAACAGCAGGCAAATTGCGTAAAGTCATAAATAAAATTGGAATAGCAGCAAGATAGGTAAGAAAAGAATAGCGCCATGACATAAAAGCTAACCAGCCCGAAACAAGAGCGCCAACCATATTAGCCATGGAAATGGCAGAACCCTGTCTTGAAAGTACAAGAGCTCGTTGCGTTGCATCTTCATAATAATCAGCAGCTAAAGAGGGTGAAATTGTGGTCAATAATCCGGTTGCAATGCCCAACAGCGCGCGAAATAAAAGCATGGTATAAATATTCGAGGTTGTACCGGCAAGTGAACCAACAACAGCAAATATGAAAAGCGCTGTTAATAGAATATTTTTTTTGCCAAATTTTTTACAAAGCGTATCGGCAAAAAAAGTTGTAGGTATAACCAAAAGAGAAGGTATTGTAATGATAAGACGAATAAGGGTGGGATCGACATCATAAAAATATTCGCTCATTGCTCCAAGCGCAGGTGTGATAAGCGCGTTGCCCATAACAGAAATTGATGCGATGCAATAAATTGTCATTCGAAGCATAAAGCATTATCCAAATAAAAATTAAAAGTTAATGGATTGAATATATAATTTGTCACGCAGGGTGTCATTTTCACAATGGATAATGCCTTTCATACCGGGGTGAAGTTGAGAAACTTTTTCCCCTTTATGATTTTCAAGTGTATATTTTTCAAGTTGTGGGCGCTTATAGCCTGGAACAAGCACTTGCACGTCGGAATTATCACTCCAAGGTGCACGCACATCAATAAGCCATGAACCGCTTTTCACTTCCTCTAATACACGGGCAACAATTTTTTTTGATTGCTTTATTGGGTGAGCTTCAATTCTGCGTGTAGGCAAGAAAAAGCCTGTGGATAAAGGACGAGTCGCAACAGTAGCTAATTCTTGAATAAGCTCTTTATTTGAATAGGGTAGGGCAGATTTTTCTGCAAAAGATAAGAGGGACCTGTCAAGCGCAGTGCGGTAAATATCTGTCACTTGCGCAACATAACTTGGGCTTTTTGTGCGTCCTTCAATCTTTATTGAAGCCACATTTAATTGTTTGAGGTAGGAAATATAGCGTATAAGACATTGCTCATGCGGTGCCCAAATGGTTGAATATTGCTCATTCTCTTCGGCTTCCCACAAAGTTTCTTCGGGAAATTCAGGGTTTGAAACATGCAGTGAAGTATCTTGTAAACGTAATTCATTTCCTTTATACTGAAACCTACACGGTTGCGAGCATGCGCCATGGTTAGCAACCCTGTCATTTGCCCACATTGAGAGTAAGCAATGCCCTGATAATGCCAAACACATTGCACCGTGCATAAATACTTCACATTCCATATCGGGAACAGATTGTACCAAGGCTTTGATATTTTCAAAATTGGATTCACGAGCAAGGTTTACACGAGTTGCGCCCAAATCTTTCCAAAATGCTATACTTTCGGCATTCACAGTGTGCGCTTGTGTGGAAACATGTATGGGAATTTCTGGGCAAATTTTGCGTGCGAGTGAAAAAATACCGGGATCTGCAATTATAAGTGCGTCAATTCTTGCATCTTTTTCAGCTCTTGCCACAATTTCAAGCTGGGCTCTAACGTCAGCCATCTGATAATCAAAGGGGAGAGCGTTTAATGTGTAAAAAATTTCAACGCCGACTGTGTGCGCATGTGTACACACTTTTTTCAGTTCTTCTTCATTAAATCCGTGTGAAGCTTTGCGTAAATTTAAGGTACTTCCGCCAAGATAGACAGCATCTGCGCCGTAAATACACGCAGCTTCAAATTGCTCCATACCACCGACGGGGACAAGCAATTCGGGAAGATTTTTATTTCTTATGCGCATGGAAAACTCTTTGATACATTTTTATGAAGTATATAAGCTTCGATAATGGTTTAGAACAGCGTTAAAGTTGCCTTCAAAAATTGCTTTTCTTGCAGTTTTTACAGTTTTTAGAAAGTAAGTGAGATTATGCAATGAATTGAGACGGAAAGAAAGCAATTCTTTGCTGACGTAAAGATGTCTGAGGTACGCTTTTGTGAATGTACGACAGGTGTAGCAATCACATTCGGGATCAAGCGGAGAATCATCTTCAACATATTCCGCTCTTTTGATATTGATTTTCCCTTGTGAAGTGTAAAGCGTGCCGTTACGAGCATTACGTGTGGGAAGAACGCAGTCAAACATATCCACACCGCGTGCAATACCCTCAATCAAATCAAGTGGAGTGCCCACACCCATAAGATAGCGTGCTTTGTCTTGCGGAAGAATAGGATCAAGAACTTCTAAGCAGTTAAACATTTCTTCTTTTGGTTCACCCACGCTTAAACCGCCGATTGCATAGCCCTCAAAACCAATGTCCATAATCTGCTGAGCAGAGAGTTTACGCAGTTCAGGATACGTCACGCCTTGCACAATGCCGAAAAGTAATTGTTTTTTTTCATCAACCATATCAGGAGTGTATGCAGTGCGACAACGCTTAGCCCAGCGTGTTGTGCGTTCCACGGCTGCAAGAGCTTGTTCATACGTCGCAGGATAGGCGATACATTCATCAAAGCACATCATAATATCAGAACCAAGGTTCTGTTGAATTTGCATAACACTTTCGGGTGTAAATAAATGCTTTGAGCCGTCTATATGCGATTGAAACTGCACACCCTCTTCTTTGACTTTGCGTAAGGAATTAAGGCTGAACACTTGAAAGCCGCCGGAATCGGTAAGCATTGGCTTATCCCACTTAATAAAATTATGCAAACCGCCACGGCGCTTTATCATTTCATCGCCTGGGCGCAAATAGAGATGGTATGTATTTCCAAGAATAATTTGAGCGCCAATATCGTTTAAATCATCGGGTGCAATAGCTTTAACAGAGCCAACAGTTCCCACAGGCATAAAGATAGGTGTTTCAATTTCGCCATGCGCAGTTTTCAATATACCTGCACGGGCATTTCCGTCATTTTTTAATAGTGTATAAGACATAATTTATTGCTTTTTTTCTGTTGTGGGAGAAAGTGCTTTAAGTTTTTTGTAAAGGGGTAAAACTTCGCTGTTTTTACGATAAATTTCATCTTTATCGGCACAAAGTGCAAGAGGAAGAACTTCATCCACATGCTCTACAAGACGAATATCAAGTGATTTTGTTATTTCGTCGGGCACATCTTTCAAGTCTTTTTCATTTTCTTTTGGCACAAGCACTATTTCAATCTGAGAACGCTTTGCCGCAAGTAATTTTTCGTGTAAACCACCAATTGGTAATACTCTGCCACGTAAGGTTATTTCACCTGTCATGGCGAGATAATTCTTTACGGGTATTCCCAAAAGGGCAGAAGCTATACTTGTGGCAATGGTGATACCCGCTGATGGGCCGTCTTTCGGGGTTGCGCCTTCAGGCACGTGCACGTGAATGTCGATTTCTTTATAAAAGTCTTCGGTCAAGCCAAATTCGGCAGAACGTGAGCGCAAGTAAGAGAAAGCCGCTTGAGCCGATTCCGTCATCACATCACCAAGTTGCCCTGTTGTACTTACTTTTCCTGCGCCGGGCATAATCACGGTTTCGATATGAAGTATTTCTCCGCCTCTGTCATTAAAGGCAAGTCCTGTACTCACACCGATTTTATTGCTTTCTTCTCGTGCGCCGAAGCGGTATTTCTTCACGCCAAGTGCTTTTTCAATATTTCTTTTTGTGTAACGGATAGAGCTTTTCTTGCCGTCAATAAGCTTAATCGCCGCTTTACGGCAGAGTGTGGCAAGTTCTCTTTCAAGGTTACGAACGCCGGATTCTCGAGTGTAGTGACGAATAATATCGAGGAAAACATTTTCATCAACCTTTACTTGCTCAGGTTTTAAACCATGAGCTTCAATTTCTTTGGGAAGTAAAAAGTCTTTTGCTATATGTACTTTTTCCGTTTCAAGATAGCTCGGAATGGTGATTATTTCCATACGGTCACGAAGAGCAGGGGGGATATTTTGCAAAACATTTGCAGTGGTTATAAAAAACACTTGCGATAAGTCATAATCCGCATCAAGGTAATGGTCGCCAAAAGTGGAGTTTTGTTCGGGATCGAGAACTTCCAAAAGTGCGGCTGATGGGTCACCCCTGAAATCGGCAGTCATTTTATCAACTTCATCAAGACAGAAAAGTGGATTATTTGTAGATGTTCTTTTGAGCGACATTAAAATTTTACCCGGCATTGCACCGATATAGGTTCTTCTGTGCCCGCGAATTTCCGCTTCGTCACGCACGCCACCAAGGGAAAGGCGCACATAATCGCGACCCGTCGCTTCGGCAACGGATTTAGCGAGTGAAGTTTTACCCACTCCCGGAGGGCCGACAAAGCATAAAATCGGTCCTTTTAAACCCTCTGCTTTATTTTTTTCTGCCATTTTTTGAACGGCCAAGTATTCTATAATACGCTCTTTTGGTTTTTCAAGTCCAAAATGACGAGAATCTAAAATTTTGCGTGCGTTTTCAATATCAATGGTAATTTCTTTGAGTTCGTTCCACGGAAGATCTAAAATCCAGTCGATATAATTGCGAATAATTGTGTATTCACCTGATGAAGAACTGGTATTACGTAATTTTTTCAATTCACGCAATGTTTTATCACGTACTTCTTCGGGCATATTTTTTGCCTGAATTTTTTCCTCAAGTTCGTTAAATTCGGCCATAGGGTCGTCTTCATTACCCATTTCTTTGTGTATGGCTTTGATTTGTTCGTTGAGGTAATATTCACGCTGGTTTGATTCCATTTGTGATTTTACACGTGCCTTTATGGTTTTTTCAAGGTCAATCATTTCAAGTTCGTTACTTAAAAATGTGAAAGCACGTTCTAAGCGATCGGCAGGGTTGTCGAGCTCCAACACTTCTTGCTTTTTCATAAAATCTACTTTCAAATGCGGCATAAGCGCATCAGCAAGACGACCCGGTTCCATGAGCCCGGCGATAGCCGCTTTATGTTCTTGGCTGAAGCGTTTATTTGATTTTGAATAATCTTCAATGGAAGAATGAACGGCACGCATAAGAGGTGCAACACTTTCGGTTTCGCAAGCAATATCAGGCAATGCGAAAGCTTTTACAAGGGGTATGGGGCCGGTGCCAAAAGGCGATTTGGGATTGTCGCTAATCGGTTTCCAATAGGCACGATATACACCCTCAAACAAAACTTTAATACTGCCGTCGTTCAAGTGCAGAAGTTGCAAAACTCTGCTTACAACACCGATTTGATATAAATCACTTGATTTGGGATTTTCAAGTGTGGGGTCTTTTTGCGTGACAAGAAAGACGTATTTATTATAGTCGGCAAGCGCATTTTCTATCGCTTTGACCGATGCTTCTCGCCCGACAAAAAGAGGGATTATGGCCTTGGGAAACATGACGACCTCACGCAAGGTCATAAAAGGAAGTTCACTTACAGTGGTTTGCTCGTGCTTTTTTATCGTTACAGCCATAATGTACCTCTATTCTCTCTAAAAGTAAAAATATATTGTAATACAGTAGCCTATACTTTACTCTTTTTCGTATTCAATGAAGACGGGTTTTTCGCCCTTCAACACTTCTTTGGTGATAATAACAGTTTTTAAATTTTCTGCGGAAGGCAAGTCATACATAATGTCAAGCATAAGTATTTCCAAAACGTTACGCAAGCCACGTGCGCCTGTTTTACGTGCAATAGCTTCTTTTGCAACTTCGTGCAACGCGTCTTGTTCAAATTCAAGCTCAACATTATCCAGCGCAAAAAGCTTTTGGTATTGGCGCACAAGGGCGTTTTTCGGCTCTTTTAAAATGCGAACCAAATCTTCCTCATCAAGCTCGTCAACATGTGTAAGAATGGGAATACGCCCGATAAATTCAGGAATAAGTCCAAACTGTACCAAATCTTGCGGGTGCAGGTGGTTCAAGAGTTCGCTCATGCCCATTTCTTTTTTAGACGATATTTTTGCGCCAAAACCCATGCCCGAACCGCGTGTGCGTTGCTCGATAATCTTTTCAAGCCCAACGAATGCTCCGCCGACAATAAAGAGAATGTTTGAAGTATCAAGACGTAAAAATTCTTGCTGAGGATGCTTTCTTCCGCCCTTAGGAGGGATATTTGAAAGCGTGCCTTCAATAATTTTCAACAATGCTTGCTGTACGCCCTCACCTGAAACATCGCGTGTGAGAGAAGCGGATTCGCTTTTACGAGAAATTTTATCTATTTCATCTATATAAAT
>CAYJPB010000122.1:0-6266 GCA_964371955.1 uncultured Desulfovibrionaceae bacterium
CGGCCACCACAACCGCGCGCACATGTATCGCTCAATTCTTGAATCAATCGCGATGACAATGTATATTAGCATGTCTGATATGTTTGAAGAAATGAATTATCGTCCTACACGTTTGGTTGTTTCAGGCGGTGGTTCAAAATCAGATCTCTTTATGCAGATTTTTGCCGATATGTTCAGAATGGAAAGTGTGCGTAACGAAGTGACAGATGCGGCAGGAATCGGTGCGGCAATTTGTGCGGCAGTTGGAGCGGGAATTTTCTCTGATTACGAAGCGGCGGTGAATAAAATGGTTCGCCCGAAAGACGTGTTCAAATCAAATTCTGTGAATAGCGAAGTCTATTCAAAAATCAAGCACAATGTTTACAAAACCATTAAAAACTATTCAGATCCTGTAAACCAAGAAATTTACAAAATATTTGGATAAAAGCAGTTTAAGAATATAAATTGTGCATGTTTTATTCTGCTCATAAAAGTGGTAGATGTAGGGGAACATTTTTTTAGAGCAATGAGAAAAATAATTTGCTTTCCGGCCAAAGAGTAAGACAATTTAATTTGCATGAATTATATATAAAAAATTAAAAGGAATTTAAAATGATTAACTCACAAGAAATTTTAAACAAAATGAGAGCCATTGTTGGCGCAGACAACGTAGTTACCGATACCCCTATTTTGCAAGACGCAACTCATGACCGCTTCCGCAAATACGAAGGCTATAACAATGTATTCACAAACCCACTTCCAGAAGCTGTTGTTTTTGCACAAAGCGCGCAACAAATTTCAGAAGTGCTTAGCTACTGTAATGCTAACAAAATCAATGTAGTACCACGTACAGGCCATTCAGCCACAGAAGGCGGACTTGAAACCATTGTTTCTCCTTCCATCGTGCTTGACGGCTCACACATGAATAAAATTTTGGATATTGACGAAGTAAACATGCAAGCTACCGCTGAATGTGGTGTTGTTCTTGAAGATCTTGAAAATGCAGTGCGCAAATTAGGTCTTACAACAGGTCACTCTCCACAATCAAAACCTATTGCTCAAATGGGTGGACTTGTTGCAACTCGTTCAACAGGTCAGTTTTCAACAATGTACGGCGCTATTGAAGATATGTTAGCCGGTGTTGAAACAGTATTCCCTGACGGTACAATCTGCGATATCAAAGCTGTTCCACGTCGTGCTGCAGGTCCTGATATTCGCCACATCGTTTTAGGTAACGAAGGCACAACAAACTATATTACAAAAGTTACAGTAAAACTTTGGAAATACTATCCTGAATTTTACGAATGCTTGGGTTACACACTCGACAGAATGCAAGACGGCTTGCGTATTATGCGTGAAGTTATGGTTGAAGGCTATCGTCCTGCTGTTGCTCGTTTATACGATGCACAAGACGGTAAAGAACACTTTGAACACTTCGCCGCCGGCAAATGCGTACTTCTTTTTGTTACTGACGGACCTGAACTTATTTCACACGCAACTGCAGAAGGTATTCGCAAGATTATGGCGAAACATAGCGAATGTACTCAAGTTGATTCAAAACTTATCGAAACATGGTTCTCTCACCTCAACTGGGACGCCGCTCGTATCGAAGAAGAACGCAAAGAAGTGCTTGAAACAAAGAATGTTTGTTGCACAACCGAAATCTCAGCTCCTTGGGGTTCTGTAGAACAAATCTATGAAACATGCATTAAGCGTGTTCCTGCTGAAATTCCCGATCTTACTATCTTTGGTGCACACGGTTCACACTGCTATTCAAACGGTATCAACCTCTACTTCGTGTACTGGTATAACGTTGTTGATTGTACACCTGAAGAAGAAATCACAAAATATCACCTTCCTATCAAGAAAATCATTTGTGAAGAAACAATTAAAGCTGGCGGTTCTATGTGCCATCACCACGGCGTTGGCAAGCACCGCACACATTGGATCGATCAAGAACACGGTTCAGCACTTTACATGCTTGAAAAAATCAAAACCGCTTTCGATCCAAACGGTATTATGAACATTGGAACAATCCTTCCATACAAAGGATAATTATGAATCTGCTCACTGCGTTTAAAATCTGTCCTGATTTGGATAGTTTGGCGCAAGGCGATTTGATTATAGAGGAGGAAGTACGCGTTAATGTGTACTTCCTTCCCAATATTCTCAATTGCTATGATGAAAGCGCCTTGGAATTATCTCTCAGAGTTCGCGACAGTAGAAAAGCTGATGAAAACGAAACACAACTTTCTACCATTACAATTGGGAATGAGCAATGTGTGCCGACTCTCCAAACTCTTCAAGCGCTTGGCTTTGAGAAAGCTGTGCATGTTGATAGCACTGATGAAGATGTACGCTTTTCTCAAGAGTGTATTGCACAAACAATTGCAAACTATGTAAAAGATTTCCCCCAAGATATTGTTTTACTTGGAAAAGAAGCGCCTTTGGGCAATGGCGCATGCGTACCGCAAATGCTGGCTGAGAAAATTGGCTATCCGCTTATTGCAAATGTTATTGATATTATTAGACTTGATGACAAGAGCGTTACAGTGCATTGTACCGACGGTTCTGCAATCATTGAGCAAGAAATTGCACTTCCTTGCGTGCTTTCTGTGGGCTATCCCTTAGCCGCTTGCGATACTGCAAATGTATTGCCGCAATCTCTTTCAATTCCCGATAGATCCCGTGAAAGTTATATAAGTCAGCACAATGGATTTGACGCTTTTGAAGATATTTTAAATCACTCACTCCAAAAAAGACTGGATACGCTATGAAGATTTTAACAATTCACAGATTGCGTGCGCAGCAAAATGTTGAACAATTAAAAATTCAACAAAAACGAATTCTTACATTGTGTGAGCCTTTATTGGATAATGCAAGTGCGTGCGACACTTGTGTGTATGGGCTTTCATCGTCCATGCCCACTGAAATGCCTAAAGAGTTTTGTGGCACGCTCTATACTTACAAAAGCGATAATTATTCGCTTACATCTTATGCTAACACTATAGCATTATTGTTAAAAGAGCAAAATTACGATATAGTGCTTTTTGCCGCTGAAGAAGGTTCTGCCGATATTGCCGGGCTTGTTGCTGCAAAGTGTGGGCACAAGTTTTTTGCGAATGTTGAAGCAATAGCTTACAATAACAATAGGTTACAAATCCAAAAACCTGTGTACAACAATAATTTAACGGCTGAGTTTGCAATAGCACTCCCCGCTATTCTTACATGTAAGCTTCCTGAATTAAAAGAAAATTTTGTGCACACTGACTCTTCACAAATCATTGAGCTTGATGATTGTAAGAAACCTGGCTTTCTTTTAAATGAAAGAATTATTTCTCATGGAAAAGAGCAGAGTGAATCTGCCGTACTTATTGCTGTAGGAATGGGTGTTTCTGACAAAGATGAGCTTGTAAAAATACGTAATTTTGCAGAAAAAAACAATTTCAACTTTGGCGTGACGCGTCCTGTTGCTATGCGCGGTTGGGCAAGCATTGACGATATAGTAGGCGTTTCAGGAACAATATATTCTCCGAAACTTACTGTTGCGATTGGAATTTCAGGTGCCGCCGCATTCTATGTTGGTATTGAAAAGAGTGAGTATATTCTCTCAATCAATACAAATGTGAATGCCTCCATTATAAAGCAATCCGATGCGGTGCTTAATGAGGATTACAAAAGCGTAATTGATGGGCTTTTTGAAAGGTTAACAGCAAAATAACATTCTGAATTACTTTACTAAATCCCATACTGCATGATTTGTTGAACATATTGAAAGAGCGCCTGCATTGAGGCAATCGTTTACTGTTTTTGTATCACAAACCAAACCGCCTGCAATAACCGGTTTTTTTATTTCTTCAACCACCCACGAAATAATCATTGGCCAACCGGGCAGAATGTTGAGCATATCCGCTTTACTGAGGGCAAGCTGTTTTGAAATGCTGTTGTAGGAAAAAGAGTCGATAATAAAAAAACGATGGATGGTGAATAATCCCACATCTTTAGCGTGGCGTAAAAGAGGCGCTTTTGAGCTTATTACGCCATCAGCTTGTGTGTGCGATTTCAAGTAATCAATACACACTTCTTTTCCGCTAAGTCCTGCAATTAAATCAATGTTTACAAATACTTTTTTGTTTGCATCTTTGAGTTTTTTCACGATAAGGGGAAGACTCATAATATCACCATAGAGCACAAAAACGATGTTTGCCTTGTTAGAACACACAATGTCAATATCGGCTTCTTCTTTGATGGCCGGAATAATAGGTGTTTTTTCAATGAGTTGAATCATGTTTTTCATTACTCTACCTCGTTTCTTAAAAATTGTATAAATTCATCTGCATCCATAAGAATTGACTGTGTCGCCCGAGAAAAAATTGGGGCATGTTCGTCATTATTTATTGCAATAATCTTCTTGACATTATTGATACCTGCCATAAATTGTGTACTTCCCGAAATGCCTACAGTGATAAGTAAATCCGCTGATACAGCTGTTCCTGAAAGTCCAATCTGTTTTTCTTGTGGCATAAAACCACATTCAACCAATTTTCGCGAACTTGCGAGTTTACCATTCAATGAATGTGCAAAATTTTCTAAAATTTGTAAATCATCTTTTTTCACTCCTGCACCTGCGGCAACAAGAATTTTTTCATCGGCTATTGAATTCGACTGTATAGCCTCAACTTTGCACAAAGTCACAGCATTGCTTACTTCTGCTTGCCTTGTAACAATAGTTGTTTGTAGTGGGGTAAAATCCGCTAAAGGAAGAACAGAGCCGGGGCGTACTGTTGCCATTTGCGGCAGAGTGGAAGTTTGAATTGTGGCGAGTAAAGTTTCTTCAAAAGCGGGGCGAGTTTGCATAAGTTTTCCGTCTTCGCTCAAGGAAAGCTCGGTACAGTCGGCCGTGAGTCCTGTCTTGAGTGAAGCGGCAACCATAGGAGCAAGCGCGCGTCCTTCAAGGCTTGCAGAAATAAGAAAGACTGTCGGTTGTATTTCTTCGCATAATTCTTTGATATATTTTGCTTTTAGATTTATATCGTGCGCTTCTTTTGTCTCTATACAATAAAGGGAATGTATAGGCAATTGCAGTTTTTGTGCAAGCAATTCCTCTACATTGTCTGTAAAGCAAACAGCTGTGATATGCCAATCTTCATTGGGCTTAAGGCGCAAAGCTTCGCTCAATATTTCAAAGCCTAATTTGCTGAATTGATTGTTCTTTATAGGGATATAGAGCAGAATATTTTTTTCCATTATTTACTCGTTAATGCATTAATTTCATTTTTTATGCGATTGAAAACTTCTTGCGGACTGAGTTTTTCCACGATATTTGCTTTTTCTTTTTCACGCTTATGTATTTTTACCACACGTGTAGGAGAACCCTTAGAGCCGATATGCATAGCATCAAGTGCAAGCTCTTCTTGAGTAAGAATATTAATGGGCTGTTTTCTGCTTTTTAGTTTGTGTGAAAGAGAAGCAGTTCGGGGGAGAAATGAGTTTGGCTCAACACTTAACACAAGAGGAGGGGTAGATTGTAGAGTGAGCATTGAATCGCCCATATTCGCTGTGAAAGTCATTGAATTTTCAGAAATTTCCTCGAACGTTCGCATCCAAGGAATGTATGTATAATTGAGTTGCGAGGCCAATTCACCCGGTACTTGAGCGGTATCACCGTCAGTTGTTTGCTTGCCACAGATAATGATGTCAAAAGTAGCTACAGAAGATATTGCGTGCGCGAGAGTATACGAAGTTGCAAGAACATCTGCTCCTCGAAAGGCGGCATCGCTGATAAGATAGGCTTCATCAATGCCGAGTGCAAGTGTTTCTCTCAAGGCAGATTCGGCTGATTTTGGCCCCATTGTGAATACACAAATATGTGCATTAATAGTGTCTTTTATCCGAAGTGCGGCTTCAACTGCGGCATAATCATAGATATTCAGCTCTGCACCTGTGTTTTCACGGATTAAATTTCCTGTGTTGAGATCTGTCGAAACATTGTGTTTTGGCACAGATTTTATGCAAACAGCTATCTTCATTCTAATCCTCTGTAATACCGTTATGGCGATTAAAGAGAGAGGTATTGTCGTACTGCTTCTTTATGTTAAGTATTTCAGATACTTTTTCTTTTGGTAATGTTTCTTGTATCACAGTATTTTTTATTTTACCGATACCGTGATCCTTCCATAAAAGCCCATGTTCATTTTTTGCTTTTTCTAAGAATTTTGAAAGTAAAGCCAAGCCGTTATCGTATTCTTCTTTGTTTTTTGAAACTATTTTTAGATAGAGATGGTTGC
>CAYJPB010000123.1:0-6168 GCA_964371955.1 uncultured Desulfovibrionaceae bacterium
AACCTGATTATGGTATAAGTTCACTGCATGGTGTGTATTATACACAACCATGGTTTTGGGCAATTGATGAAGAATCTGATGCTACATTTTATGGCTCATACTTACACAATTCCGGATTACTGCTTTCTGCTGAATATCGTTCGCACACAACAATCAATAATAAACTTTGGCTGGGAGTTGATTATTTAATTTCAACAAACAGCAATTATGAAAATAATTTTTGGCTTAGAGGTATGGGTGATGGAAGCATAGGGCAAAGCTTATGGGAATATAAGTTTAATGTTGACTATGTATCAAGCCCGACTTTTTTGGCGGATACAAATTCGCTACTTACCGGCTGGGAAAATACCAATGCCTCATTGCTTGGATTTTTTGGGCGTGAACTTGGTGAATATTACAGAGATAGAGTGACAGAAGGGTATGTTTCAAGACGATGGGATGACATTGAGTTTACTCTTGGTTTTGAATATACTCAAGATCCAAATTATCGAAACCTTTTACCGAGCGATCAAGATCCCACGGTTCAGAAGCTTCCTGAAGCAAACGTGTTTGTGTATCCGCTTGCAATGGAAACATTTCCCTTGCAATTTGATGCAAGCTTTACAGGTTCATATAACTACAGAATTCTTGGTTCTTCCGGCATAAGAACTGAAATAATACCAAGGCTTTCATTGCCTTTTGATTTTGGTTATTTTTCAACGCTCACGCAACTTAGCCTAAACCATAGAAACTATTTTGCCTCGTCAAGTTCTGTTACAACAGCTCCCTTAGAGCAAAATAACTTTGGTGACGGCACATCTTCAAAAACATTGCTCCAATTTAACTTTGAAGCCCTCACGCAAGCGACAAGGGTTTGGGATTTCAATGCCGATAGCCACTTTACAGAAAGCGTTGAAAATATTGGTAGCATTGCCTTATTGGGCTTACGGCATCTTGTAGAACCTCGCTTGGAGTATATATTTGTAGAAGATAAAGACCAAAGTGAATTGCCATATTATTTTCAATCAGACAGAATAGTTGGTATAAACGAGCTGAACCTTTCTATTGAAAATCTTTTTACAAGCAAAATGGGAAGGGTTGTGCAAGGTTCGGAGGGTGAAAATTCCGCTCACTTATCAACTTCTTTTCATAACGTGGCCCGATTGACTTTTTCAGGTGGTTATGACTTTAATGAAGCTTCAAGAACTGATTATCTTAATGAATTTCCACGTCGCCCTATAAAAGATATTACTCTCGATGCAGAGATTTATGGTTTTGGGCTCTCTATAAACGCTTTTGCCAGCTATTCGCTCTACGGTGATGGACTTACGCGATTTGACTTGGGAATGGATGTTCCTCTGTTCGCACTTGATAGATATGTCGATTGGGATATTTCGTATAGCTACAGAACCTCGATGTATGATTACCAAAATATAATGCGCTATGCCACAAGTCAAAATATTTCACTCCTTTCTAGCCAAAGTCTATTAAGAAATACATTTGTAATTACCCCCATATCTTCAATCAGTTTGTATCTCGATCACTATCTCAATCTTGAAACGCGTGAAACGTATGAATTTGATGTTTCGGCAAGTTATAACGACGATTGTTATTCCATTGTTGCTTCGTACTCGTATACACCTTTAGAACATAAGTATGGAGTAAGTATTGTGTTGCCCGGTATTTTTGATTAATTAAGGATATATATGTTTATTGAAATTGGTATTATTGCGGCCGGTGTGCCCATTGGTTTTGCATTGCGTAAACACGAAAAAGTGAAGATGGTTACTGAAAAATTGAGCACGTGGGTAGTTTATGCATTGCTTTTTGTGCTTGGAATAAAAATCGGCACGAATGATGAAGTTATGGCAAGTCTAGGCATTTTAGGCTTTAAAGCATTATTTTTCTGTATTTGTATATCATTTGGGAGTATACTTTTCGGGCTTTGGGCTTTTAAAAAAATTAAAGGTTTACAGTAAAGGTGATTCTATGAAAGGCAGCATTTTAGTATTATTCTTTACTTCTTTGGGGATTTTATTGGGTTATTTTGATTTAAATCCTGATTTTTTTGAGCACGGTAATATGAGCCTTTATGTCCTGTATGTGATGCTTTTTTTGGTTGGAATGGGGCTTGGTTTTGATATAAAAGCTTTGCTTGTATTGCGTGAAATGCGCCTCAATATTCTTTTTATACCGCTTGGCTTGATGTGCGGAAGTTTGCTTTTTGGCGCGCTTGCAGGAATACTACTCGGTTATACGATATACGACGGAATGGTGATAGCTTCGGGGGTAGGGTATTACAGTCTTGCATCAATTCTAGTTACTGAAACGGGTAATACCGAGCTTGCATCACTCACCTTGCTTGCAAATATGTTTCGTGAGGTCATTACCTTGGCTTTTCCTTTTGTGCTGGTGAAATATTTTGGTAAAATATCACCTATAATGGTGTCCGGTGCTGCTGCAATGGATACTTGCTTACCGAGTATAGCAAAATTCAGCGGTGAAAAGTTTGCGCTTGTCGGCATTTTTACAGGCGTTGTGCTTACAATTATTGTTCCTCTTCTTTTGCCTTTTCTGCTTACACTGATTTAATTTTGACTTGTATTTTCTTCTTATAAAGAAATACCTTGACTTGAAACTCTACTTTTGCTACCGTTGGCCTAAGTTTTATTGTTTCAGAAAGTTTTGATAATTTTTTGGAGTCGAACATGAAAAAGAAATCACCGACAAGACGAGTAGATTTACAAGTAACAGCACTTGTTACGTTTATGGTTGTTATTTCAAGTGTAGTAGTGTTTTTCTTTGCATATACAAGCAGTTATAATCAAATGATTAACTCACTGGAAGAACGTGTACACTCTATTGCGGCTTATATAGATAATGAAATGCCCTCAGAGGTTTTTTACGAAATTTCTGAAGCTGAAGACATGAATTCAGAAGTGTATAATGAAGCACACAATTTTTTATCAGATGCTCGTCAAATTTCTTCTGCGCAATATTTATATACAGCAACACGAAATGCAGATGGCAATCTTATTTATCATATCGATGGTTTGCCTATTGAGGATGCAGATTTCAGAAAACCGGGCGATTTAATAGAACCGGATTTTCAAGAAGATTTAGCAACTGCGTTAACAGACACAATTGTCATGCCGGGAGTTATTAAAAACACAGAGTGGGGTGATGTTTTTGTGGCTTATTACCCACTTCACGCAGCAAACAGAGAATCTGTTATTGGGGCTATCGGAATAGAATTTCCTGCAAGTCTAGAGTATGAGGCCTATCGTCGTATTCGCCTCACAACACCTTTTGTTATCCTTTTTACATGTGTAATTACAGCCTTTCTTTCACACTATTTATTCAACAGAATTTCAAACCCACACTTTAAAGATCTATCAAACACAGATTCTCTTACCGGACTTAAAAATCGAAATGCCTATGATTTAGATATAGAAAACCTCATTTCTGCAGGTCGTATTAACAATCATGCTCTTGTATTAGCGGATTTAAATGCCCTTAAATCTGTGAATGATAAGTACGGTCATAAGCAGGGTGACGAATATATTAAATGCTTTGCAAAAGCCCTGATAGCAGAAGAAGATACAAATCATATACCTTATCGTATCGGGGGAGATGAATTTGCAGTTTTCTTCTTTGACCCGACAGAAGATGAAGTTAGAAATTATATTTCTAAAATAAAACAAAACCTTAAGAACGAATGTGAGGCGATTGTGCCATTTTCCGGAGTAGCAGTGGGTTATAATTTTTGCGATAAACTTACTGCTGAATCGTGGGAAGAAACACAGGTAAAAGCGGATGTTGCTTTATACTCTGACAAAAAAGCCTTTTACGAATCAAACATAAAGTTCGATAAGAGAAAATAGTTTTGAGTCGGTACTCTATTTAGGTAAAATAAATGAGACTAAGGTTGCATTTCCTTCTTCTATTACCCCATATCAATTCTAAAACAAATAAAATAATCAACACATAAACGCAAAAAAAGGAGGGCACACGCTCTCCTTTTCAGAGGTGTATGTGTGTGACTAAAACAATAGAGCAACAAATAAAGTTGTGATTTTCAGTCTTTTAAAAAGTATACGTCACACCAATATACGCACGATATTCATTTTCACTGTCGAGTATTCCACTATTAAACCAATCAGAGTTTAAATCGGAAATCATATAGTTAAAGCCTGCTGATAGTTGAAGATCTTTATAGATACTATAGTCTGCATATACTGCAAGTTCCAAAATGCTGTCTTTATCCGAGAGAAAGCTCGTTCCCCTGTATGCGCCATGTTCTGAAGAGTTTGTGCCCTGCACATACATAACGTGCCCGCCAAGCGTCAAATCTTCCATTGGTTGAAAACCGTCATAAGATAAACCGATTCCCCACGTGCCGGCAGGTGATGGTACTGATATACGTGCTAAGAAATCACCGGGTTGACTGAAAAAAGCGGAATGAGAGGGCCCCCAAGAGGCAGAAATACTTCCAATTCTTCCAAGATCGCCCACTCCGCTCACGAGACTGTTGTCATCATCACCTGAAGCATACCACGCAAACAAAGTCGGAATACCATATATGCCACTGTAAGAAACAGAAGCGTCAACCAACCAGCCATTTGACTCTACAGGAGAATTATTATTAGGCGGTGTCTGGGTAGGATTGATATGGGGCGTAACACTATGTGACGAAGCGTATGTAAAGCCAAGCTTGAAAGTGAGAGGATCAAACATTCTAAATTCTGAATTGAAGCCAAACCAGTAATTATCTATACCAAGGATACCATAAGTAGCATAATGATTACGAGAATAAATTGAAGCATAGAGTATGCTTTCACCTAAAGTGCCGTAGACAAGCCAAGGCGTGAAGCTGAATGTATCAAATGTGACAGGAAGCGTAAGAGCAAAAACATCAAAGCTGTCGTCTATTCCTTGATAGTAGCTATGGTTAGAGTCTGTAATTGCAGGGCGAAACCAATGCGCTGTTAATGAAACATTTTCGTGAAGAGGTGCAGAAATGCTTACACCTGCAACGGCATCATCAAGCACAGCAGAACCTAAAGCAGAACTGAAATCTATTTCATGAAGCCCCATGCGCACCATAATATCTGTGCGTGGCACAAACCAATCGATATACGCCAATTTGAGGGAGGGAGAGAGTTGACCGCCACCGACAAGCACTGAAGAACTCATTCCCCAAAATGCCAAATCCGGAGTTTGCAAACGCAAATGTGCCGAAAGGTTTTCTGAATTGCTCATTCTGAAATCGAATTCTATACGCTGCTTTACGCTGAAATCGGAGCCGGGAAAAGGAGAGGGAAGATCTATAAAATCCAAAATACCGCTAACAGCTTCACCAAACATAAGAAATTGCCCGGAAACATCAAATTGAGTTTCTGCCTGTGCTGTTTGTGTTATTGCGCCCCAAAAAAGCCCTGTCGCCAACAGAAGTGTGATAATTTTTTTCACTGTTTTTCCTAAAAAAATTTGTTATGAACATCTGCAAATAAAGAAATAATTATAGCATATTGATATGCAAATGTGCAACTAATGGTTATAATATAACAGAAACAGCGCTATGTCAATAGCATGAAGCAGCGCAAATTGCAATCAAAAGAATAAAGACACGGGTTGTGAAATTGGCTTTAGAAAAGAGGAGTGAAGCAAATAGTACGATTATTATAGATAGGACTGAATAAATGTTCATCATCTCATTTCACTTATATATTACCCCTTTGAAATAACCCCTTTATTTCAAAAAGCGCAAAAAAATTCAAATCCCTTGCATGGCTCAAAAGGCTGTGTAGGGGATTTTTTGCGTTCATAGCACAAAAATCAAAATGTAAGGAGATGTATACATGGAAAACTATCAATCCCAAGACATCACAAAACTGGCAAAGGCTTTATTATCAGTCCTTCCAAACAAAAGGTACATGAAGTGTAAGCGAAGCGCACACATCTTTAGTGAGCGAAACAAGAACCACGTTTCTTGTGAGCGAAGTTTCGTGCATAACATGCCGAAACAACTGTAAATAATGTCGCTGTCAATTCATTCGCAAAAAATAAGTATGCAAGCCTGAACAGTGTAATGGAAGTCTGCCGAGAATGTAACCCTCCCCAAGTTAGTCCATAACTAAATTAGAGTTTTCATGTTTATTTGCAAATTCATGAGGGGTGAGATTTCCC
>CAYJPB010000124.1:0-6167 GCA_964371955.1 uncultured Desulfovibrionaceae bacterium
CTTGATTTTTTCAAAAATCATGGTTTTCCCTCCCCCAAAAATCCAACATATCATTTACATATCTTCTGTGATAATGAGCCCTTCGATATCTGGGATAGCCACGCCTATAGCTTCGGCGGTAGTGCTGTTTATGATGATATCGGTAGCGGGAACTACTTGCGAGGGAATTTCTGAGATTGGCGTACCATTAAGGTATTCGATAGCCATATCAGCGGTGATTTCGCCTATACGCACGTCGCTTATAGCGATGGTTGCAAGTCCGCCTTGTTCAACGGTAACGTTTGATGTGCAATAAACGGGGATTCCTGCTTCACGGGTAACTTCGCCGACAAGAACCATAGCGCTTTGAATAACGGAATCGTTAGGAATGAAGAAAGCGTCAACGCTGCCGACAAGGCTTTGAGCGGATTGTTGTACTTCTGCTGAATTGGTCACAATGGCTTCACGGTATTCAATACCGATGGAAGTAAGGTATTCTTTTACTTGTTCAATTGTTGAAACAGCATTGATTTCACCTGTTGTGTAGAGAAGGCCGTAGCTGGTGAGCCCGGGAGTGATTTGTTCGGCAAGGTCGAATATAAGGTTGACGGGGATAGCGTTTGAAGTACCTGTTGCGTTTTTATCGGGATGCTCCATATCGCTGATGATACGGGCGGCAACTGGGTTTGAAACTGAGATATAGAAAACGGGAATGTCGCTTTCAAGGTTTACCATAGCCTGTGCTGACGGGGTTGCAATGGCAACAACAAGATCATGCCCTGCATCAACCATGCTTTGACAAATACTGTTCATGTTTGTGGAATCGCCTTGTGCGCTTTTGAAGTCGAAAACCATTTCGGATTCATCATAGCCCATAGCACGCATATGATTGATAAAGCCCTCACGCATATCTGTGAAAGCGCCGTTTTCAATGAATTGCACAATACCGACGCTGATAGGTTCTGCAGAAACTGCTTGCACGTTAAGTGAAAAGGCAACAAATAAGGACAAAAGTAAAACTTTTAATGATTTCATGGGTATTTCTCCATACTTATAGATTAATTAAAAACGTCTAAAAAGACAACAAAGACAAAAAAGCAGTGTAGAATTAATTATATGTATGAAGTCGCCATCGCCCGTGCAATAAGAGCGAAATATCCCCAAAAACAACAGGGATAAAATCGTTTGTGGATTGCTGCGCAAGAACAGACTGTAAGGCTCGGTTACGAGTTCTTACTTGTAGGGGGCTTGCGCAATAAGGTAATGTATTTCTTTTTGACATATACCAATCCAAAAACTAAGATTTAAATAAAGGCACGGTACTTCCACCGTTAGGCATTACAATAACAGACTTATTTGAAAAGTCAACACTTTTTATTAACTTGCTAACATCTTGATATCCTTCAATATTCATGTCTTTCACAACATCAGAGGGCAGGGTAGTGAGAGCAAGAGTGCGCGCTTTGTTAATACATTCGCACGCGCGATAGAAGATATAGCCGCCTATGGTGAAGTTGGCTCGCAAGTCTTTATCGAGTGATTTTGTTTTGAGTGACTTTGCCCAATCGAAGAAATCGGGAGCGCCGCCGCCCTCAATACATTCGGCAAGCATAATCATTGTGCCGCCGTTTTTCACGGCTTCCGCCATGTTGAAAAGAGTTTTCACACCTTGATAGAGGCTGATGTCTTTAGGGTATCCGCCACAACTTGCTATGACGATATCGGCTTTCTCTGAAATAGATATTCCACTGATTTCATTGACAAGTTTACAGCTTTTTTCCCAAGCAGAACGCCAATGTCCGCACACAAGTTTTGCTTGCTTGCCGTGTTTGTTCATAACAATATTTATGCCAAAAATCGGTGCAACAAGGGCGGTTGCTTCGTCCATATCGAGATTTACAAGATTTATATCTGTCACACCCATGCCGATATAGTCGCTAGAGCGTTCTTCAAATTCGTGTAAGCACATAAGATGGTTGGCAAGAATTGTTTCTTTGCCAGCAATTCCGGGAAGAATACTTTTTCTTCCGCCGCCATAACCGGCCATTGCGTGGTGTACGGTTGAACCTATAATTATTACTTTGCGATTGACTGCAAGAGGATTCACGTGCATTGGCGTGCCGTAGCTAGTTGTGCCGACGTATACAAGTTCACCGAGATAGTCGTGATTATGCACTTTTACTCTGTCATACACCCAATCGGTGACGTTTTTACGGTTTTCTTCTTCTGTTTGTGCTCTGTGTGTGCCAAGTGAAATAAGCACAGCGATATTTTCAAAGGGGATCTCGCATTTTGTGTTGAGAAAATCCACAAGTTCTTTGCAAATCAAATCTTGTCTTGCGTATAAGCGTGTTTTATCGCTCAAAACTATTGTTACTAAGTCATTTTTTGACAATAACAGAGAAAGAGGAGGTGAATCTACAGTATTTACTTCAACTTCGGTATTGAATGTTGCTTTAATATCGTTTATCGCCTGCACATCTGCCGGTTCGAGCACTGTGACTGAGGAGGCATTTTCTATGGAAAATTCAACAGAGGTGTTTCCGTATTTCAATGATAATGCTGTCATGGTATCCCTTTAATATTGTTAAATTAATCAAAAAAATTCTTAATGTAGCACATAAACTTTTTAAGCTCTTCGCCTAAATATAGCCTTTCACAATTTGATACGTCTCGACACATGTGTGCACGAAACCTCACTTACAAGAGACGTGGCTCTTGTTTCATTCGCTAAAGAGTTTGTGCGCTTTGCTTACAAATTAACTTCTTTAAGCTCTTCGCCCAAATATAATCTTTCACCCTCACCAAGGACATTGAGTGCAAGTGCGAGGACTGTCCATAAATGTACTGCTTTATACTGACTTCCGTAATGTTCAGCCAAATCGTGAATTTGCGAATGGCAATTATGACAAGGAGTTATAACATAATCAGCTTTCGTGGTAAGAATTTGCTCATGCTTTACTCTGCCAAACTGTCTGCGCTCATCGTTATAGCCCGCTTGTAATGCACCGCCACCGCCACCACAGCAGTAGTTTGAAGACTTGTTGGGATACATTTCCACAATATTTTCTTCACCAACGCATGCGGCAAGTGTGTAGCGTATATCATCGGCGGCAGGATTACCAAAGCCCTTGCGAACAAGCTGACAAGGATCTTGCACCGTGAATTTTATCTTCAATTGCTTATTCCAACCGGAATTTGGTTTAAGTTTGCCTTCGCGTATCCATTGTGCATATAGCCGTACAATAGATTCTACTTTGAAATTTGGTGTAATACCAAAACGTTGCATTCCGACCCGAAATGCGTACAGTTCGTGCCCTCATTCAGTGTTGAGCCACGTTTTGGCTCGAAGATTGTGTACAGCATCGACTTTATTTTTGACAACTTCTTTCCAACCCTCGTCATTTGCGGCAAACATGCAATAATTTTCAGCGGCGAAACCTTGGCTTGAATATGTCCAATCAGCATTTGCAAGCTTCATAATCTTCCAAATAGGCGCCATTTCTTCAGGCTCAATTGCCGGCTCGCGTGAATTTTGGTTGAGGCAATACTCTTTATCATGTACATCAATAGGAGCAGTTAAATCTTGTTGATTTACTTGCTCTTTCACTTCTTCAAGCACATCTTCCACAACAAACTTGAAATCTTCGGCGCTTACTCCCATAGCGGAATTTGTAGGCACGTTAAGAGCTGTTTTGCAAGAAGCAACTATGCCTCTGGGTTTATCCTCTTCCTTCCATGCTTGACGGGCATAATAGACAAGTTGCGGAATGTTTATTTGCATAGGACAGTTATGAACACAACGCATGCAAAGCGTGCATTGCCAAACCCATGGGCTAGTTGTTACTTCTTCGTCCATACCAAGTGAGGCAAGGCGCAAAAATTTACGCGGATCCATGTCCTCTAAGCCACTTGCAGGACAGGAAGACGAACAAGAACTGCACGATAAGCAGAGTGTAAGATTACCGCCGTCCGGCAATAATTCTTGCACGCGATTACGGAAAGATTTACTTCCTTCGTGTTCATAATAGGGTAATGTATGTTCTTTCAATGTATTGTGTGACATAAACTGTCCTTCATCAAAAATTTCAGTATATTATTGATTCATGCTTTGAACACGTTTTGCAGGGTCAATTTCAATAAGCCCAAAACGTTCTTCATGTTCTTGTATTGTTTGTAAAAGTGACATAGCCAAGCGTTTGGCTGTAAAAGGATTCATTACAATACGGTTTGAAAATTCAACTATAAGTTCAGCCGGTTTTGTATTATCTTGTGCAGGAATGGGGTGGTTTATACCAAATGAAATAAGAACTTCCTCGGCTGTTGCGTTTGTTTGAAATGCGTTTGCATAGTTTGTTTGCATTTTTTCTGTGTTGAAATTTACTCTGAATTGCTGTTGATTTTCTTGACTCATAATGTTTTCTCCAAAAAATATTTTTGTCGTTTTGCTATACAAAAGATGTATGTTATTAACACGAAACAAAATGAAATGCAACTCTCAAAATAGCGTGTTATTTCAATATATCCTTGTTTGCTTTTGAAATAACCATAAGGGTGATATCATCGGCAAGGCTTGTATCTTTCATATGTTTGGTCAAGTCCTCGGTTATACTCTTTAAAATATGTGAAGCATTATTGTCATGCAGCCATGCATTTTTAAAAGAAGTAAGTAGGTTATCGCTACCAAAAAGTGTTCCTTTATGTGGACAAGGTGATGAAATTGCTTCTTCTGCGCCGTCGGTATAGAGTACAATTGCTTCACCTTTTTTTAGAGAATGAGTGAAAAGGCTATATTTTTGTTTGCTCCTTACGCCTAACACCAATTCGTTACTCCACGGTAAAATTGTTGCAGAATTATTTTCTGCGTGCGAGACAAGTGGAGGAGGATGACCTGCGCTTGCCCACACAAATTCACCGGTTGAAACGTCTAAACGAGCGGCAAGCATTGTGACGAACATAGACGAATGTGAGCGGCGAAGCAAAGCAGTGTTTACCTCTTCAAGAGCTTTTTCAGGCGAACTGCCATCAACGAGGAAGGAGTGCATTAATGCCATTGCCCTACTCATAATTAAAGATGCGGGTATGCCTTTACCGCACACATCACCCACAACAAAATAGCAAATATTCGGATTGCTTGGATGAAGAAAACAGTCGTATAAGTCGCCGTATACTTCAAGTGCCATTGCTATTTCAGCGCTTATCTCATAATCGGGAAAAGTAGGTAAATATTGGGGAAGTATGCTGTCTTGTATGTTTTTGGCGATGGAAAGCTCGTTAGTGATACTTTGCTGTTTTCGCGTTTTTTCGACAAGATTTAAAAATGATGATTTCAAAGTTACGCGAACTTTCTCAAAATCCTGCAACATAAGTCCTACTTCATCAGGGTGTTTTGATTGCTGTATGGGAGTGTCTAGCTTTCCTTCAGTTATTGATTTAAGCGCATTAATAAGAATCCCAAGAGGGCGTAACGTGTGTGATGTGACAAACCATGTTAAAAGCCCAATCGCTAAAGGGCAAAGTAAAGCAATCCAAAAAAGTGTTACAGGGATAGGAATGTCTATAATACCCATTTCACTTGTATCAACAAATAAGGCCAAGTACCAACCATCAATAAATAGTGGTGTATACAGAATAGTTGTAGAATCCCACGTTTGCCCCCATGGTAAAATTTCTTGACTTCTGCTTATGTGGTGCATACCGGAATTCCCTTTCAGTATTTCTTGTGTGACGTTCATAAGAAAGGGGAGAGTGTATTCAGCATTTTCTTCAAAAAGACTTTGTGGGCCGCTTCCTAAAATTCTGTTTGGAGGATAAATTAGATATTGCGCTTCATCATCAATAAAAGTTGGAAAAGCATTGCGGAAATTTGTAACCGTAAGCAATGTTTCGGTAATCCAAGGCATGAGTACAACAGTTCCGACCCAGCCATCTTCAGGCTTATCCGTAAAGTATTGAGGATATATCATAGCGGCGTGAGCATCGTTTGGCGTGAAATTTATGGGAAGTCTTTGCCATGCTGGAAGAGAACCTTTTGGAGGAATTGCAATAGATATTTCGTGTGCTAATTCTTCACGAACGGGCACACCGTCAACAAAACGAAAAAGCAAGTTTTCTGAACCGTTGTTTATAATGACACCGAGTAATGAAGCTTCAGATATAAGTGAGCGGGTATATGCACCGCGATTAAG
>CAYJPB010000125.1:0-3760 GCA_964371955.1 uncultured Desulfovibrionaceae bacterium
TAATATAGACAAGCTTGAACGCATACGCTTGATGTATCTCTACCCCTCGGGATTAACGGAAGAACTTTTACAATTCATAGCAAGTGCGGATAAAAAGTTGCTTCCTTATTTTGATGTGCCCTTGCAACATGCGCACGAGGATGTACTCAAGAAAATGGGAAGACCTTTTGCGAATAATCCTTACCATGTTGTTGAAAAAATTCGTAAATATATGCCGCAAGCCGCATTAAGAACTTCCTTGATAGTCGGTTTTCCGGGTGAAAAAGAAGAGCATTATACACATCTTTGCGATTTTGTGGAAGAAGTGCGTTTTCATAATCTTGGTGTGTTTGCCTATCAAGCCGAAGAAGGAACAAAGGCTGCATCAATGCCCGATCAAGTTGAAGAGCATGTAAAAGAACTTCGGAGGGATAGCCTTATGGAAATTCAAGCTGATATAAGTGAAGAAATTCTTTCAAGCTATCAAGGAGCAAAAGAAGAAATTTTAGTTGACGCCCCTTATGAAGAATGGGACGGCTTATATGTCGGAAGAACGTGGTTTCAAGCTCCGGAAGTGGACGGCATTACCTATGTCAGCGGTAAAAACGTTCGTGCCGGTAAAATTGTTGAAGCCGATATTATTGAAACAAAAGAATACGACTTAGTCGCTCTTGTATAAATTAAATTAAGTGCATTACTTGCACAGGTCTTATGAGGTTTATTAATGTTTAAATATGTTTTAAATGCTGTTATTGTACTTCCCTTATTGATTTCATTTCCCGCATTTGCCACCTTTACATCAGGCTATCTCAGCGGTGAAGAAATAAATATGGAAGAATTATACGGCGCTTGGCAATGGGAAAATACAATATATATTTTTGACAAAGACGGTTTGTTCTATACTGTTGACGATAGCCCAACTTCGGGGAATACATGGTCAATTCTTGACGATGAGCTTGTACTTTCGTTCTTGGATTCGCCACTCAATCCTCCTCATGAAGAAAAATTTAAATTTGCGGCATTTAGGAATGATCGTCTTATCTTGGAAGATATTCAAGGCGCGCAATTTCTCTTTACACGACCCGAACAGGAAATTATTTCATTAAGCGGTGAGCTGTTTTTCTTGGAGCGAATAGCGCTTCCGCCGGAAATTACAGTGCGCATTGATATTACTCAGAATGGTGGTACAAAGTTTGTACATTCCTCTTTGCATACGCGAAACAGTGAAGTACCTATAACTTTTAGGGCCTATTATCAAGAAAACATTATTGATGTTGATTCACCTTTGGAAATTTCGGCAATTATTTATTATAAAGAAAATGCAATTTTCCATACAGAAGAAGCAACTGTTGTTGACAATACAGTGCAAGAGCTTGCGCCTATCCGCCTTTATCGTTCTGAACCGGAGGAGGTTTCAATTCAAGAACTTGCGCCGCCTCTTGCATATTCATTTATTTCAGAGGTCAGTGATGTGTATTACGCTTCTCAACTGTATCTTGAAGATGAGCATCTTTTTTTCTTGGTGCAACAAAGTATTTCTGAAGATGTAGAAGCGGAATATATTTCATGGGGACATTGGAACCAAGTTGACCGCGGGCACAGCATAGAACTTCTTATGAGTGGAAAAGATCCGCTTCTTGGCGCGATTACGTCGGAAAATTCTCTTTCGTTCAACACTTTGCCCAATATAGAAAATATTTCACCGGTTGTGCTTGAGCAAGTGCATTCAGGCGGTGAGGCAACTCGTTCGTTCTCGATATTCGGTATAGCTGAAAAAATTGACAACAATTATTATTTCCAACCTTGCGGTTTAACAAATTCCTATGCACTCATTGCCGATGAGGAAAATATGCCCATGTTAGAAACATTGTTTGAAGAAAATAGCGCAACTTCAATTCATATGAAAGCGCAATTTTCACGCTCGGAGGGATTTATTTTACAAGACTTACTGCATAGCGATGTTGAAACAACGTGCCCACAAAGTGATTCATCATCTTCGCTTACCAATACATATTGGCGACTCACATCTTTAAGGGGTAATCCACCATCAGATTTTGCGGATTCTGAGCTTCATTTGATTTTACGCCCTACAGAAGAAAGCACAACAGAAGGAGAGGGCGGTGGCTCTGACGGCTGTAACTCATTTTTCATTACATGGACTGAACAAGAAAATAATGCACTTGATATAGCATTTGGAGGAACAACCATGCGTATGTGTACTCCTGAAATAGAGGCTCAAGCAAGCGCATATATGCAGACACTCGACGCAATTGATAACTATATTATCAGAGGCTCGGTATTGAAATTGCGCGCAGGCGAAGAAAGTCTTGCTACTTTTGAAGCGGTGGAACTGTAGTATATTCAGAGTGCAATTCAACACCGGAAATAACGGTAAATAAAATATGTTTGATCAAGCACTTATATTAAGTATCGGAAAATTCCGTGAATACGACATGTGGGTGAAGCTACTCACAAGGCAGACAGGTATTTGCACGGCTTTTGCCTTTGGTGCAAGTAAAAGCAGGCGTCGTTTTGCAGGTTGTTTGGATACTTTTAATATAGTGCAAGCAAGCATAGAAAAGAGTAGAAAAAAAGAATTTTTACAACTCAAAGAAACAAAGCTTGTTGATACTTTTGCCTTTAGAAACGATTGGAAACTCATTGGTATTGCAACAAATTGTATACGATTTATAGAGGCATTGGGTATTTCGCCTGAAACAAGCGAAAAGAGCTATGACTTTATATTGGATTTTTTCAAAATTCTTCCCAAATATACCGATGAAGCGGTGTTGCTTCCGCCGCTTTTTAGGTTTAAGCTAGCGTGCTTGCAAGGCTATGCACCAAACTTATCCTCATGTGTTCGTTGCGATTGCGATGGAATAACGCAAAACGGAATGGGGATTTTTTCTGTGCAAGAAGGCGGAATTATTTGTAAAGAATGTGAATTGAAGCTCTCACCGACAATGCGTATAAATGTATCAAGTGAGACTTTAGATTATTTACAAGATGTGCAAAAATATTCAACCTATGTTTGGTTAGATGAAAAAATTCCGCTCTTTATCGCTAGTCAGTACGGGAAAATTGTTGATGCCTTTATGCACTATCACCTCGGACTTGAGTGGCAAAGAAATAAATTTGTGCATGTGTAAATGAGAGTTTAAAGTATATTTTGTTGTAAAACATCTGATATGATTGAGGATAAGTTGTTGCATAAATTAAATGAAAAATTTATGTAATTAATGTTTGATTAATTTATTTTTTAACTATATATATCATTTGTTGCAAACAATTCGGACTTGTAAACATAATTCCAATATTAATCTTCCGTCTCAATATTTTACAAGAGAATTGTCAATATCCGACAAGTTTCGGATAAATTGAAGGAGTATTCCAATGGGTAAAGAGGAAATAAATGCTTTTCTAGGCGCAAGCACCGAATACAGTGGTAAGCTTGTTTTCCAAGGCGCAGTGCGCATTGATGGCATATTTAATGGCGAAATTTTCAGCGAAGGCAGTCTTATTATCGGTAAAGACGCAAAAGTTGAAGGTGTGTTTGAAGTTGGCGAATTAATGCTTTCCGGTCAGCTTGAAGGCAAGGTTAATGCCAAGAAAAAAGTAAGCGCATTTCGCGGAGGTAAACTTATCGGTGAGGTATTTACTCCTGTATTGATGGTTGAAGAAGGCGCTGTATTACAGGGCGGCATACATATGCTTGACAAACCGCAGGAACTTACAATTTCTGAGGAATAATGCTTATTGCTACTATGTTACTTAAATAACA
>CAYJPB010000125.1:3770-5996 GCA_964371955.1 uncultured Desulfovibrionaceae bacterium
ATAACATAGCCAAGTTATATTTTTTTGCTTTACAAAAATAATTTTTTTTTGTATTATGTCGTGGTTTGTGAAGAACTTTGCTTATTATAAGTTTAAAAGGGCTTCAAAAATGATTTTGAAGAGAGGTCAACACAGTGATTTCACTAAATATCACAATTTTATTTCAGTTTGTTAACTTCGTTGTCGGATTGATTATTATTAATCATTTTATAATTAAACCGATACGTGAAGTTTTGGCAAAGCGCAGAGCTATTTTTGACGGTCTTGAAACGGACGTGAACGGCTTAATGCGTACATCGCAGTCAAAGCTTGTTGAGTACGACGCACGCCTTCAAAAAACAAGGCAGGAAATCACGCAAATTCGTGAAGATATGAAGACTCAAGCAGCGGCAAAAGCGCAAGAACTTCAAAATCAAGCAAACGATGATGCGCGTTCTTTACGTCAAGAAGCGCAAGATGTACGTGCTAAAGAAAGCGGTATGGCTTTTGAAGAACTGCAAAAACAAACTCAAAACTATGCAAGGCTGGCAACAAGCCGCTTGCTTTCATAAAGCGAATTTCAAGGATCGGGAGAATATTTTGAAAACATCAAAGATACTCATTTCTGCAGGTTTTTTGTTCTTGCTTACAGCGCAAACGGCATATGCTGCCGACGGTACTATTCCGTGGGGAAACTTTCTTCTCAGAGTGCTTAACGTTCTTATCTTTTTCTACATTATTTATCGTGTTGCCGGAAAACAAATTAAAGGTTTTCTTATAGGTAGAGGTGATAAAATAGTCACTGATATGGAAGATCTTGAAGCCAAAAAGAAAGAAGCGATTGCGCATTTGGCCGATGTTGAAAAACGCATAGCAAATATTGAAGAAGAATGTGCCAATCTCTTGAAAGAAGGCAAAGAAAGTGCTGAATTACTTTCAAAGTCAATCATTGAAGAAGCACAAAAACAAGCTAAGGCAATTGTTGAGCAAGCCAATAAATCGGCAGAACAAGCCATTCAATCAGAAATTACAGCTATTCGCGCAAAAATTGCAGATGAAATTGTGGGCGAAGTGCGTAAAAACTTAGAGCAAAACCTTGACACAAAGAAGCATAAAGATTTAATCGAAGCTTCAGTTGCAAAAGTGTCAGGTTTTTGATTTATATTGAGAAATAATTTTCGGGGGTATCCATGCAACAATCGAAGGTGGCAATCAGGTACGCAAAAGCTTTTTTTGAACTGCTAGAAGAGCAGGGCACGAAAGAACTTGAAAGCGCACACAAGATTTTATCCGGACTTAGCAAGGCGATGGAAGATTCACATGAACTTTCTTCTTTCTTAAAAAGTCCCGTAATTGCTCTTGACGGCAAGAAAAAGGCTTTAAAAGAAATACTTGATGTGTTTGAAGCAACGCCTTTTGCCTTGCAATTTTTCTATCTTTTGGCTGACAAAAAAAGGCTGGAAGACATTCCTGCAATTGCGCAACAATTTGGTATCTTGCTTGATAAGTTGCAAAATGTTTCCCGCGGAGTTTTGACGACTGCTGTGGAAATTGATGAAAATTACCAGCAAATTCTCCAAAGTAATTTAGAAAAACAAACCGGGCGTAAGCTTGTGTTGAGTTATGCTGTCGATCCATCACTTTTGGGCGGAATGAAGCTCAAAATTGACGACATTGTGCTTGATTCAAGTCTTGCTACACAACTATACAATCTTAACCAAACCATAAAAATAGGCGGGGGTGAGTAAGCCATGCAAATTAAGGCTGAAGAAATTGGAAAGATAATTGAGGAACAAATCCGCAATTATGATCAACGTATTGAAATGAGCGAAACAGGCACTGTATTATCAGTCGGTGACGGAATCGCGCGTGTATACGGCGTTCGTAATGCAATGAACATGGAACTACTGGAGTTCCCCGGCGGATTGATGGGAATGGTTCTGAACTTGGAAGAAGACAACGTCGGTGTTGCTCTTTTGGGTGCAGATACCGGAATCAAAGAAGGCGATATCGTCAAAAGAACAGGCAGAATTTTCTCTGTGCCGGTTGGTGAAGCTGTTATGGGCAGGGTTTTAAACCCACTCGGTCAGCCACTTGATGGCCTAGGTCCTGTTGAATCAAACGAGTTTAAGCCTGTTGAATTGAAGGCTCCCGGCGTTATGTCACGTAAAAGTGTGCATGAACCTATGCCAACAGGTTTAAAAGCCGTCGATTCAATGACTCCTGTAGGTCGTGGTCAGCGTGAGC
>CAYJPB010000126.1:0-5994 GCA_964371955.1 uncultured Desulfovibrionaceae bacterium
CGCCTAAATGTGCAAGAATATTTTCTACAAAGCCGTCGTCTAAAGTGGCAATGCGCTCAACAGTGTCGGGGATAGTAATTGTTTCTCCGCGCATATCAATAATTTCACGCGCGTTTGCAGTTTCAGATAAGCAAAAGAGCAGAGTGCTTATTAAAGCGAGTGACATAAACTTTTTCATTTTTTTCCTTTATACTAAACCATTGTTATAATAGGAACTACAATAGGATCTCGGGAAAGAACTTCTTTAAAGAAGCTGCGTAAGGAAGTACGGATTTTTTCTTCCAATCTGCTGGGGTTATAATTTTTAGTAGCTTCCAAAATATCCAAAATAAGACATTTTGAATCTTCAAGAATATGGTCGTATCTCTGTTCAAAAACAAAACCGCGAGAGAAAATTTCAGGGCCGTGCAATACTTCGCCACTGTCTTCAGCCATAACAAGTACCACCACCACCATGCCTTCACCACCAAGTATGCGGCGCTCTTTAAGTACAAGCCTGCCCACATCACCGACGCCTTTACCGTCAACAAGAACGGATTCGGCAAGGATTTTTGGCTCTCTTCTGAAACCGTCTTCAAGTAAGGTGAAAGGTGAACCGTCTTCAAGTAAGGCAATTTTTTGAGAGTCAACTCCAGTTTCTTTTGCTAAATCTGCGTGTTGTACCAAGTGTCTATATTCGCCGTGCACGGGTATAAAATATTCGGGTTTCATCACTTCAAGAAGCGCGCGTAGCTCACCTTTATACGCGTGGCCTGTTGCGTGAACACAGTATTCGCCATTGGTATACACTCTTGCGCCCTGTTTGTATATCTGATTAATAAGGCGTGCCACAGCTTTTGCATTGCCGGGAATAACCCTTGAAGACATAACAACACAATCGTTTTCTTGTAGGCTCAATTGTCTGTGATAGCCATGGGCAATACGTGTAAGAGCGGAAAGCGGTTCGCCTTGTGAACCGGTGGCTATGATAACTGTTCTTTCAGGTGAAAGGTAGGGAATGATTTCATAATCGTGGTAGATTTTTTCAGGCATTTCCAAAAGCCCTAACTGACAGGCTTTTTCAATATTTGTATTGAGGCTTCTTCCGCTGACAACAACATTTTTATCAAAAAGCTTTGCCATTTCAAAAACAATGCGTATCCTGTCAATATTACTTGAAAAAAGACTGATAAGGATACGTCCTGTTGCTTCATCGAATAAACGCTTAAAGCCTTCTCGCACATCACTTTCAGGACGAGAATAGCCATCGCTTTCAATGTTTGTTGAATCTGAGAGCATAAGGCGCAAGCCATCTCCGGCAAAGTGCACAAGTTCGGGAAAGCTCACGTATTCTTTGCTCACGGATTGTGTGTCAAGCTTAAAATCGCCTGTGTGAAAAATTTTGCCCAAAGGTGACTCAATACCTATAGAATAGGCTTGCGGAATTGAGTGGCATATGGGGAAGAAAGTGAAAGTTAAATCACCGAGTGTTCTTTTTCCGTAAGGCTCAACGGGATGTAATTCAACTCTGTCAATAAGCTCTCTTTCCGTGAGTTTATGCTCTATCAAAGCCAATGTGAAGGGTGAAGCAAAAATTTTTAAATTTTTAAAATGCGGTACGAGCCAAGGCAAGGCGCCTATATGGTCTTCGTGCCCGTGCGTTATTACAAGCCCTAAAAGCTGTTCTTTTTTTTCTAGGAGAGAATCAAAGCGAGGTATAACAACATCAACCCCCAAATGAAAATCATCAGGGAACATTAAACCGCAATCAAGCATAACAATACCTTGATTTGTTTCCCAAAGTTGACAATTTAAACCGATTTCTCCCAATCCTCCGAGTGGAGTAATGGTAAGGTAATTTTCCATAATATGTCCAAATTTTATTTTTCGCATAAGTTAACTGCTGTATGAATAGCTTTAAAGTATGTTACTTTTGCGAAAAAAGAAATTATTCTCCTTTTGAATAGGTATATTTTAATGGTATCATTCTCTCTTCGTATACAAAGAGATTGTATTCTTCATCATTCAGCACTTTTGGAAAGCTGAGTACATGCAAAGCAAAGGGGGCCGAATCTTTCTGATAAGGAGGGTGCATGCAGATTTTTTCATGCATCTCAAAGCCCATTTTCTTATAAAACTGCCAACGTTTTTCTGTATGTTCGTCAACAATTTCTTCAATATCAAGCACAAGTTTCTTTGCGTGTGAAGTAGCAAATTCTTTAATAATTTGTGTTCCCACGCCTTTTCCGCGCGTATTTGGGTTCACGGCAAAATATTCAATAAAGCGACATGTAGGTAAATCCCAATAATGCATAAAGGCAATGAGCGTTTCATCTTCAAGATAGACTACGCAATAAAAGCGGTCATCGAGCATTGCTTGTATATGATCTTCATGTGAGCGTTGCTCATCAAGCGGAAAAGAGTTGAGATATAATTCCCACATCTTGCCAAAATATATATCATCAATCGATTGTATTCTATGTATTATTTGCATAGTTCCTTTACATGAAATCTGCGTTAATGATTGCGGCGCCGTCGGCAAGAATAAGGCGTAAATACTGTAAAGTAGTAGGGTCTGCCGGCAGAATGGGAAATTCCAAAGAGCACATAGCGCATTTAATTTTTATTGGGTGTATAGGCGCTGCTACCGGAAGAGGCGTGTGACATGAGGGGCATGCATAGGTAAGAATAATATCCAATCCGGATGGCGCAACAGGTTCAATAATTTGTCTTTTCATGCTTTAATTCTTAGGGTTTTTCGTTGATAAATGCAGATATTCTGCAATAGCTTTTGCAGTTGCCAAGGTGTAATCGTTTGCAGATAATTCATTTTTCTTTTCTTCGGAAATAATGAGCTTTGGCGCATTGGCAAGTTCGGGTTTGGGTGTTACGCCGTACTCAGACGGGAAGTCGTTTTGTAAGTACATATCTTGAAAACCCGAAAATTTGAGCGCATGGGCTGTGGAATCTATAATAGAAAATTCGTCTTTACCGATTAATTTTTGCTCTTTAGCTTTCAGAAGTCCTGCCAAGCTTTCGCCGCCTTGTGTGCACACAATGTGCCCCGCACGGTTTGCGGTGAGCATACAGTCCATAATTTCTTGTTCAGTGACTTGCACAACATTGAAAGCATCGTTGCCTGCAATTTTTACATATTTTTCTGCAAGATATTTCACTCGAGGAAAGGAAACAGGGTTGCCTATCATTGCCGCTTGCGCAACACTTGGCTGTACTGTAACCGGTGAAAAGCCTTTATCGACATCTTGATAATATCTATACACAGGGTCTGCATGATGAGATTGAACTCCAAAAATTCTTGGTAATTGTTCAATAATTCCGAGTTCGTGCATTTTCAAGAAGCCCGACATTATTGCAGTGATATTTCCTGCATTTCCTATAGGTACAAATACACATTTCCCGCTCAAATCCCAAGAATACCATTGTGCCACTTCATAGGCATAGGACTCTTGCCCCAAAATACGCCATGCATTTTTTGAGTTTAAGAGAGCGACTCTATAATTTTCCGCCAAATTTTCAACAACTTTCATACAATCGTCAAAAACACCCGGTATTTCAAGCACTTTTGCGCCATTGCCCAAGGGTTGCGCCAATTGCTGCGGAGTCACTTTTCCGTGTGGTAAAAGCACAACTGTGCGGATAGGATCGCCGACGTATGAACCGTAAAGCGCGGCGGCGGCGGAAGTATCGCCTGTTGAAGCGCAGATGGTAAGCACTTCTTTCCAGTCATGCTTGCGCACTAAGGATTTTAGATAGGAATAGGCGCCTGCCATACCTCTGTCTTTAAAGGATGCAGAGGGGTTCTGCCCGTCATTTTTTACGGCAAATTTAATGTCCAGTGCTTTTTGCACATGCTCTGCCGCATCAACTATCGGTGTATTTCCCTCGCCAAGATAGACAATATCTTCCGCTTCAAGCACTGGTGCCATCAATTCGTAAAAGCGGAAAATACCACGAAAAGCTCTTTCATTAGACATTTTTCTTTCATCAAAAGCTTTGCGCCACACATTACCGTTGACATCTTTGAGTTTGTCAAATTCGGTATTTTCAAGTAAGAAAACATTGCCGCATTTTGGACAAGTATAGAGTAATTCGTCAACAGAAAAGTACGAATCACATCCGAGGCAGTGGTATTGCATGTTCGCTCTATAGGCGGGGAAATACATATTAATCCTTAATTTTTCTTATTCACCCTTGGGGCGTTGATCGATAACACGAACGGCTTTACCCTCAGAGCGGGTAATTGTTCGTGGGCTCACCAAACGTACTTTTGCTGTAACGCCAAGGAATTCTTTAATGGTTTTTTGAATTCTGCTTTCAATTTTTTGTAATTTGCGCACTTCGTCAGAGATGTTTGCTTCGTCAACTTCCACTTGCACTTCAAGATTGTCCATTGAACCTTCACGAGAAACAATGATTTGGTAGTTGGCGCTTGTGCCCTCTGCTTCCATAAGAATGGATTCAATGTGTTGAGGATAGACGTTAACCCCGCGGATAATAAGCATATCATCACTTCTGCCTTGGAAGCGTTTCACCTTGTGGAAAGTACGTGAACAAGAGCAAGGAGTATCGTCGATACTGGTTAAATCACGAGTACGGTAGCGAATAAGGGGGATACCTTCTTTTGTGATTGTTGTGATAACAAGTTCGCCTGTTTCACCGTGTGGTAAAACTTCGCCTGTTTGCGGATTGATAATTTCTACATAGAAATGGTCTTCCATAACGTGCATGCCGTTTTGCGCATCGTGACATTCCATCGCGACACCCGGACCCATGATTTCGGAGAGGCCATAAATATCCATAGCTTTGACACCAAGCTTTTGCTCCATATCTCTACGCATAGCTTCAGTCCAAGGTTCTGCACCAAAAATACCGATTCTGAGTTTTAAATCGTCTTTTGTGAAGCCGGCATCGTTAATGGCTTCGTAAAGAAATTGCCCATAAGAAGGCGTACAGCAAATTGCCGTTGCGCCGAAATCTTTTAAAATTTGTACTTGGCGCTTTGTAGAGCCGCCTGACATCGGAATAATTGTGGCACCTAAGCGTTCACAACCGTGGTGCATGCCTAAACCGCCTGTAAATAGGCCATAACCATAGGCATTATGTAAGGAATCGTCCTGCGTGAGTCCTGCCATGGCTAGACAACGGGCAACCATATCAGCCCAATTGCTTAAATCTCTTTGTGTATAGCCTACAACTGTTGCTTTTCCTGTTGTTCCGCTTGAAGCATGAAGACGTACTATGTGTTCGCGAGGAACAGCAAACATTCCGAACGGATAGTTGTTTCTCATGTCTTGCTTTTCTGTAAAGGGTAAAAGTTTTACATCTTGCAAGCTTTTGATATGTTCGGGCTTCAAACCCATTTCATCAAATTTTTTACGATAAAACGGAACGTTGGCATATACTCGTGACACTAAATTTTGTATGCGTCTAAGTTGTAATTTTTCCAATTCTTCACGTGGAAGAGTTTCTAAGTCCGGTTGAAACATCATAGTACATTCTCCCTCAATCTTTTTATACATTATATACTGGCATGCATTTTGAACTTATTTCACCAAACTGTCAAGTCTTCATTCTTGTCTAAAAAAAAATAATTATTTGGCAAATTTTGTTGAAAAATGTTGTTTATTATTGCTTGACATTTGAATTAGTGCGCTATATGGTGAACTCATAATTCTTACAAAATCCTTAAGGAGAGGTATTATGACCAAAGCAGAATTGATAAGCGCAATTCAAAAGAAGGCTGAACTTCCAAGCAAAGCAAAGACTGAAGAAGTATTAAATGCAACTATTGAAATCATTAATGAATGTTTGAAAAACGGTGATTCAATCACTCTTACAGGTTTCGGTAGCTTTAAAGTAGCTAACCGTGCTGCACGTAAAGGATGTAACCCACGTACAAAAGAACCTATCGACATTCCTGCCACGAAAGTTGTGAAGTTTACTCCCGGTAAAGCTTTGAAAGACAGCTTGAAATAGTTTTTTTTGTTTCAAAAA
>CAYJPB010000127.1:0-5993 GCA_964371955.1 uncultured Desulfovibrionaceae bacterium
GGCAGTTCATTCTCCAAAAAATATTGAGGGATTATTTTAGATAGTGTCGTCAAATTCATTCTTTTGCGTTTTTTCTGTCAAAAAGAGATTTTTTACTCAGTTTATGTATGTTTTTGATACACTGCACTTTGTAAAAAATCCCTTTTTGTTGAAAATTCAACAAAACCTTTGAATTTGACGACACTATCTAGATTTTAACGCATATTATCTCTTTCGTCCTGTTCTTTTGCAAGAAGTTGACCTGTTGGCGTTGTGCAAAGACCTCCGCGGCATGTACAGCGCAATTCAGGGGGTAATTGTTTTCCTACTCTGAACATGGTTTCAGCAGCTTCATCAAGCGGTATCAGTGGATCGTAACCGCCCATGACGAGGTTGGCAGAAATAAGCGCATTGCCAACGGACATTGCATTTCTGCTTATACATGGAACTTGCACTAGTCCTGCTATAGGGTCACAAATTGTGCCTAATATATTTTGAAGTGCGCAAGAAGCTGCTTGTAACATTTGTTTTGCCGTGCCATCCATAATGTGCGCAAGAGCCGCAGCCGCCATAGCAGAGGCCGCACCGGGTTCAACTTGGCAACCGTACAATTCCGCCGAATAGTTACAGTCTTTACTCATTGCAATGCCTATTGCAGAAGTAACAAACATCGCTCTAATCTTTTCTTCGATTGATAGGGAAAGATGATTTGCTATGCCGAGCACAGCGCCGGGGAAAACACCGGCTGAACCGCCCGTTGGTGCACAAAGCACCAAACCCATGGCACTGCTACTTTCCATTGTAGCCATTGACCAAGGAACGGCTGTGTTTAAAACACCCATATCAATTGCTTGTTTCGTTTGCATGAAGTTTGCTATCTTTCCGGAAGTTGGGCTGATAACGCCTGCCATGTCAATGTCGCCTTTAAGTCCTTCTTTTACAGAAGTTTCCATAGTTTCAACAACATACTTCATGTAGTCGACAACTTCATCACGTGTCCAGCCACTTCTTGCCATTTCATATTCAATGCCAAGTTCTGCAATGGATTTTCCAGTTTTTTCATGTAATTCAAGAAGATCTTGAGCTGATTTGAAAGGAAGAGCAGAAGTTTTATTTGAAAGTATATTCAAAACAGGTCGGATATAATATATTTCATCCACAGCGGAAATTGCTTTAATTTGTGAAAGAGTGGAATCGCTGAGTTCTTGCTTCACTTTTAGGTTTATAAGAGCTTTTTCATTTTGCTCGGAAACTGAAACACCCTCATTGCTTGGCATAAGTTCTAAAAGTTCATTGCGCACTGCTGTTAATGCTTGAAGAGAGCAAAGAGCAAAAATTTCATAGCAGTCACCCACCATTCCAATATCAAAACCATTGAATTTCAACAATTTCACAGTGCCCCCACCTGTAGAGTCTGAGAATATTTCAACACATTCGTCATTCTCTCCTGTGAGGGTGAGCTTTGCAATATTTGGTACTATTGCTTCATAATCTGAAACTATAAACCGGATATCAAGTTTTCTTTCTTTTGCCAATGCCAAAGAGTTGCGAAGTTCGGGATTTTCCGGACGATTACCCATAAGTCCGTTCACAAAGCCCATGTCTGAGCGCTGCCCTTTATACATTAATGTATACGCACCATCTCTTGCAAATTCAATTTTTGCAGCTTTTAAAGGAGATTTTAAAAACTGCTGACTCAAAAATCCAATCCTTGATGGACCGCAAGTGTGTGAACTTGATGGACCTATCATTGTAGGGCCGACAATGTCGTTAAATATACTGGGAGCTTGTCTGATCATTTTTTCTCCGTAATTACTTTCTATAGAAAACCTAAGGCTTTAGGCAAGAATAAAGCGACTTCAGGTAAATAAGTGGTTATAATTAAAGTTGGAATCCATGCAAAAAGAATAAGTGTGAGTGTAGGTTTAAGCATATGTGCAACTTCTGCTTGTGAAATTCTTCCGGCTAAATAAAGAAGCGGTGCTGTTGGCGGTGTGATGTTACCCATACCTAAGTTCACACCGATTATTGCGGCAAAATGTATCGGATGTACGCCAATTTCATTCATAACAGGCAATAATATAGGTGTGCAAAGAAGTATGCCACTGCAATCATCCATCAACATTCCGATGATAACCATGAACATATTTACCATAAGCAAAATAACATACTTGTTTTCTGAAATAGAAGTAAGAAGTTCCAGAATAAGGTTTGGAACATTATTCATGATGTATAAACGGCTCAAAATCATAACCGCAAAAAGCATAATCATAATAACACCGGTTGTTTTACCGGCTTCAATCAAAGCTTCCTTAAAAGACGCTAAATTGAGCGATCTATAGACAAGAAATCCAACCGGCACAGCATAAATTACCGAAACTGCCGCCGCTTCTGTCGGGGTGAGTATTCCGCCGTAAATACTGCCAAGAATAATTACAGGCATTAATATCGCTGCCAAAGGCCCTCTTTCTTTAGTTTTTTCATGCAATTGAGAGTTTTTTATTATGGCACTTGAAACTTTAATATTTGGATTGTTTTTTGCATAATAAAGATTGATACAAGAAAATAAAATAACAAGCATAATACCCGGAATTAAAGTGGCAAGAAATGAAGCCAATACCGATTGACCGCCAACCCAAGCAAATAAAATCATAAGCATACTTGGCGGTATAAGAATTCCAAGCACACTTGAACTGGCAATAAGTGCGCCAATAAAACCTTCGTCGTAGCCATTTTCTTTTAGGCGCGGCGACATAATTGAACCTATACAAGAAAGTGTTGCGGAAGAACTGCCTGAAATTGCACCAAAAATAGCACACGCAAGAACTGTAACAACACCAAGACCACCCCTCAATCTACCGACAAAAATTTCAATCGAGCCAATAAGTTTTTTACCTATTCCGCCTTTGTCCATAATACTACCGGCTAAGATAAATAAAGGAATAGTGAGAAGAAGAACGGAATTCATTTTGCTGTATCCGAAAGGAACAAGCGAAGCGGTGGGCATATCACCCACAAAAACAAGAAATATTGCTGAAGCCAAAAAAGCTAAGGGAATTGAAACCCCTATAATCATACAAAGAATTAATACAATTAATGCCACTAGTACCATCATAGCTACTTTACCTCACTTTCATTTTTTCTAAAAAGCTCAATAAAATTGCGCACAATATAGATATCCATAAGAATGAAAGATATTAATATCGGAAGCTGGGTAAACACCAGCGGCATTTTTAATACAGGGCTTTTGGGGTTTAGCATAAAGCTTCTTTGCACATAATCAAACGACCATTTTGTGATAATAAGCGCTACGCTTATGCTTATAATAAATTTCAAGAGAGCCAATAATTTTTTGGCAGTTGCATTTTTTACAAAGATATTCACCATATCTGCGCTGATATGCGCATCATAACGCTCTGCTAATGAACTGCCGATGAAATAAAGCCAAAAAGCAATAAGCATAATAATTTCTTCAGAGCCATATAAATCGGTTTGAAGAATATAACGCGCAAAAGCAGCCGCAAAAATTAAACAGCAAATAGCTACACTTGAAAACAGCAAAATGTATTCTTGAATTTTAATGAAGAAGGTATCAATTTTTTTTAATAGTGACATAGATAAACTTCCTTTATGTCGCTTGTATGGCGCATACTAGAATGCATACGCCATACAAGTATGATAAACTTATTGTTGCTCGATGCTTTGAAGTAATTGATCTAAGAATTCTTGAGTATATGTTCTGGCAAGTTCAGGCCATACATGTTCACGAACGCTTGCTGCCATTGCAGATAATTCTTCACTTGAAAATTCAACAACGGTGATACCGTGATCTTTGAGTAATTGCATGTAATGCGCATCTTCAGCTTCGATATCAATTGCGCTTTGTACCCACATTTTTTCAAATGCTTCACGTACTATTTGTTGATCTTCTTCAGATAAGCCATTGAAAACGTCTTGGTTCATATAGATTTGTGTTGCTTCATGACCGAGACTGTAGTGGTAATAATGAGTAATAACATCTCTGAAGTTCAAATAGTTTAAGTTTGGAGGACCGGCTTGCCAACCGTCAACAACACCTGTTTGAATAGCTGCAAATGTATCTGCATAAGGAATTGTTGAAGTTCTGTAACCTAAATGTTCTGTAGGAAACTTAAAGTTATCGTTTGCAGGCACGCGAACCAAAACGCCTTTATCTGCACCGATAACAGCAGGATCTGTAACAGGCCCGTCTGTTCCTATTCCTGAGAAACCTTCACATACATATCCAAGAAATTGGATTCCGTATTCAGCTTGTAATTCTTCCATTGTGGTTGCCAAGAAGCTTCCCGGAGCCATAACGATTTGAAGTTCTGCATAATCTTGTGCCAAGAAAGGAAGCATACCTGCTGCAATTCTTGCATCATATGTTTCAGGCACTGTAGTATTTGCCATATCAATGGTGCCCATCATAACTTCTTCATACACCTGTGTCCAGTCACCGAGTTGGTTAGCAGGATAAATTTCTATGGTTACGCGACCTTGAGTTTTTTCTGCAATTTCAGCGGCAGCATTTTGAGCTGCAATTGTTGCTGCATGCTCAACAGGGTGTTGGTTAGCATAGCGAAGCACAACATTATCGGCAGCTTCGACGGCACTTACGCCGGCTATTGACAATGTCAATGCCAAGAAAAGTGAACAAACTTTTTTCATTTTTGTTTCCTCATTTTGTTTTAACTGTTGATTCAAATAAAATTCCTCATCCGTTTTCACAATATCAAAAATAAACTAAGATTATTTTCATTATTGTGAAAAATTTATAAACTTACTTATAAATTATTTTCATTATTATGTCAAGATTTTTTAGTCAAAACATCGTAAATTTGCTTTAGTTGTATTATTTGTGCCAATTTATCATATATTTATCTTATTATTTTTTTCATATAAAGAAATTTTAAATTTTTATATATAGAAAAAATCATACTTGATTTTTCATTTATAATAGAATAGACTATTCAAAGAGGTAAATTATGGCTGATGCAATAGGTTCATTGATTAAACAAATTAGAAAAAGCAAAAACCTTACTTTGCAGGAACTTGCAAATATTTCAGGTTTTTCTGTTGGATATTTGAGTACGCTCGAACGAGATTTGAGCAGTCCTACTCTTGCGACTTTACAAAGTTTATGCTTAGCTTTGAATATCACCGTGATGGATCTTTTAAGTCGACTCGATAACTGTAAAAATCTTATACCCAAAGATGAAAGAGTTGTAGTGTTTGAAGAAGCAAATAGCCTAAAAATAGAAGCACTTACCGATGGCAAAAGAAATATCAAATCCATCTGCATGACTGTAATGGATTCGTGCGTGCATGTTTCAGATAAACATATTACTGATGAATTTGGCTTTATTTTGCAAGGAAGTATGGTTATGACAGTAGAAGGGATTGATTACCAACTAAATCCCGGTGATTCTTTCTATATTCCGCTTGAAAGCGCGCATAGTTTTTATAAAATAGGTAAGGACGATTGTATTTCAATTTGGATTTATCATAGCTCCGGGCCAAAACAAATTTTACCGGCATATAATAATGCAGAAATATAACCTGTCCAATCCTCAATCGCAATAAAAACGCTAATTTAGTTATGGACTAACTTGGGGAGGGTTACAAAGGGAGTAAGAAAAATTTTTCAAGTATAATGACTGAAACTATAACAAATTTAGACACCCTAGAAAAAACCCAATGCTTCCCCCTCTATTACTACACAGAAACATCAAAGCACACAAAGGATACAAAAAGCTCGCAAGTGCAAAATTCATTGCTCGATATAGTTGAACCAAGCGAAGAAAAATATGTGCGCCATGATGGCATAACCGATTGGATTTTGAAAGAAGTGCGTTCACGTTTCCAAAATACAAGAGCAATCACAAAAGAACATATTTTCTATTATGTTTACGGTATCTTACATAGCAAGGATTACCGTGAACGCTTCAATGACGACCTCAAAAAAGTGCTTGCCCGTATTCCTATTGTTGATA
>CAYJPB010000128.1:0-5957 GCA_964371955.1 uncultured Desulfovibrionaceae bacterium
TCGAACCTGCGGCCTTCAGCTCCGGAGGCTGACGCTCTATCCAACTGAGCTATAGACACGTATTTTATGTTTTTGAGAATATTATTTGTTCTTTATCCAAACCACTGAACCGTCTTTAAGGACAATTTTTTCTCGTGAGGGGCTTTTCTTTTGGAAAAATGAATAGACAATTAATAGTATTCCCACAATAATAAGCGGAAGAGAAAGTAACATTCCCATAGTGAACCAATCGCCGTAAAGGTAACCTAAATGCGCATCAGGTTCGCGGAAGAATTCATTGAAAATACGAAAAGTTCCGTAAAGCAATGCGAATAATCCCGAAACAGCACCTTCGGGTCGCTCTTTGGCAGAAAAAATCCAGACAATTAAAAATAATGCAATCCCTTCAAGGCCCGCTTCGTACAATTGGGTAGGGTGACGAGGTAAAATTCCCGCATTTGGGAAAATCATTCCCCATGAAACATCCGTGGTTTTTCCCCAAAGTTCGGCATTTATAAAATTACCGATTCGCCCAAAAAATAAACCCGGGGCAATTGCAGGAGCGATAAAATCCAAAGTTTCTAAAAATCTTCTCTTGTAAACAATGCCCCACGCAAAAAGAACAATCAAAACACCGATTAATCCTCCGTGGAAAGACATGCCTCCATTCCAAACATAAAGAATTTCAATAGGATGCTGCATGTAATACGCTAAATCATAGAAAAGTACATACCCAACTCGTCCGCCCAGAATTGCGCCAAGCATAACCCATGAAACTATGTCATTCACCTCAACGTGTGTCCAGTCAGAGCCTGAACGAGAAGCTCTATAGCGTAAAAGCATCCACCCAACAATAAAAGCGATAACATACATAAGCCCATACCAGTGAACATTCACGGGACCTAGAGAAAGGGCAATAGGATTGATCTGAGGAAATTCTAACATACGGATCTCACATATTAAATTAATATTTTAAGTAGTTGAAACGAGTTATATGGACAATGCTTCTCTTTCAAGTTGGGCTTTTTCATCATTGCTAAGTCCTAAAGCAAGAGCCAAACCGTCAAGATAAGAGCGTTCCATAAAGGAATCTATATTGACAGCAGCGCAAGAAAGACGATATAAATCACAGCCTTGCTCTTTACTTACAACTTTTGCAGCAAGTGAATTCGGGTCGATAGGTTTATCCATAAAAGAATCTATAACGCGCGAAATATCATTTCCGGGAAAAAGCTGCTCAATTGCATTGTGGATATTTTGTTTTTCTGTATCGTCAATATGCCCGTCGGCCTTGGCTGCATAAACCATGGATTCAAGAAATAAAAGAGCAGTATTTTCAGGCGCATTCGCTACTGGATTGCGTGCGTTGCCTTGTGCTTGTTTTCCGCCGCCTTTTCCTTGCTTTCCACTACCTTTTCCTTGGCGAACTTCATTTTGCATGTTTTGCATATTGCCTTGTGTGGTTTGCGCATTAGCTTGCGTAGCCTGAGAAGGGTTTGCCCATTTTTGCAAAAATCCTTGAGCCATAGTGCCAAGTGAATTTGAAGAAGCATTTGAGCTTGAGCTTGAACCTTTAAGAAGTGCACCAACCACTCCACCGATAGCGGCAGTTCCCAATAACCCACCTGTTACAGGATGAGTGGCTATATTCATAGCTGTTTGCCCTGTTGTTCCTAAGGTGTTTTTCACTGTTTGCCCTAATTCGCCATCCATAAGCGAATTGAGATTTTCCAGCATATTTCCTTCTGTTATACCGCTGAGTTGTTCCGGTAAAAGCCCTTTAGCCTGTTCGGTTAATTGGTTAACATCGCCCACTCCGGGAATTTTATCTGTTATATTTGAAAGTAATCCACCGGTTAATGTATTAAATAAATTTAACATATGCACACCTCGTCAGTTTTTTTTATGCATAGCACAAAAGAGAATAATAATCAAGAAAGCATTTTATGTACTTTTTGGCACAGATAAATTCTTACCTATACACACTCTATTCAAAAAAATAAAAAATTAAACTCTTAAGAGGGAAGTAGTTTGATGTCAAAATAGTTTCAATTTTTATAGTTGGTTAAAACAAACATTTCTGTAGATTTCTCTTGCTTTACATTTGTGAAAATCTGTGTTAATGTTTTTCTACAATGAATAATTTTTTGGAGGATTTATTAATGATGAATTTCAAACGCACACTTGTTGCCATGGTGGCACTTCTTACGTTTGTAGGCGCTACAAACCTTGATGAAAACGCTCAAGACAGAGTGTATACCATTGTTTCAGACACTTCTTTTGCTCCTTTTGAGTTTTTAGATGCAGAAACAAACACCTATATCGGTGTTGATATGGAAATTATGGCTGCTGTTGCTGCAGATCAAGGTTTTGAATATATTATGGACAATTGTGGTTGGAATGCCGCATTGGGTAATATCAATTCAGGTCAAGCAGACGGAATGATTGCAGGTATGACAATTACAGAAGAACGTCTTGAATCTTATGATTTTTCAAATCCTTATTTTGAAGACGGTCAAGTAATGTTTGTTGCAGAAAACAGCGCTATCACAAGCCTTGAAGATCTTGAAGGTAAAATTGTTGCGGTTAAAACCGGCACACAAAGTGCTGCATACGCACAAAGCATTATGGAAGAATATGGATTTACAGTACAAAGCTTTGAAGGTTCAGATGCTGTATATGCTTCAGTTCAAACAGGTAATGTAGATGCTGGTATCGAAGATTACAGTGTGATCAGCTACAGAATTCAAACTTCTGAACTTCCTCTTCAACTCTTAGGTGAAGCAGTTAACTTGGGTCCTTACGGATTTGCTGTACTTAAAGGTAAAAATGCTGAACTTATTGAAATGTTTAATGCAGGTCTTGCTAATATCAGAGAAAACGGCGTTTACGACGAAATTCTTGCAAAATACGGTATGTAATTATTAAAATAGTGCATTTTACTCGCCTATCACATGCTTGCTTGCTGGTAGGCGAGTATATTTGTCTAATTAACCGACTTTGATTGTCTAATCAATCATTTCAATTGTCGGTGCATTAACTAAGGACTTTCTCATGTTTGATTCGCTTTACACGACACTGATAGGAATATATCCCTTCCTTTTAAAAGGCTTGGCGATTACACTTCAAGTGTCATTAATTTCAATAATCATAGGTATGATTGTTGGGCTTGTTTCTTGTTTGCTGGTAATCGGTAAAGTTCCGGTATTGAGCACAGTTGCGCGTGTGTATGTGTGGGTTATCCGCGGCACGCCTATGGTTGTTCAAGCTTTATTTATTTATTTCGGAACGCCACAAATCATACGCTTGTTAGACCCACAATTTCGTATGACGACTACGGTTGCCGGAATTATCACACTCAGCTTAAACGCAGGCGCATACTTATCTGAAATTTACAGAAGTGGCATTCAAGCAGTTGACCATGGACAAGTTGAAGCTTCACGGAGCCTTGGTCTTTCCTCGGGCATTACTATGTTTAAAGTTGTTTTGCCACAAGCGATCAAAATTGTCACACCTGCCTTGGTGAACCAGTTCATTATTACAGTAAAAGATAGTTCAATTCTTACAGTTATTGGATTGAGTGAAACTGTAAACCAAGCAAATCAATACGTTTCAGTAAACTGGAACTATTTTGAAACATATTTCTGGGTTGGTGTCACCTATCTTATTGTAATTTCAGCGCTTATGGTGTTGTCAAAATATGTAGAGAAGAAGCTTAGTTATGGTAAATAAATTAAAAGTTACAAATTTACACAAACGCTTTAACGAAGTTGAAGTGTTGCGTGGCGTGGATATGGAAGTAAAAGAAGGCGAAGTTGTTTGCATTATTGGCAGCTCGGGTTCAGGTAAGTCTACACTTTTGCGCTGTTTGAACCGTCTTGAAGAACCAACTGACGGCGAAATTATTGTTGATGACTATGCGCTATTGAGCAAGGACGTTAACCTCAATAAGGTGCGCCAAAATATCGGTATGGTGTTCCAGCATTTCAACCTTTTTGCACACATGACAGTGAAAAAAAATATCATGTTTGCCCCTATTGAAACAAAAAGACTTACAAAGCAGCAAGCTGAGGAAAAAGCTTTGCAACTACTCGAACGCATTGGGCTTTCCGATAAGGCCGATGTCTACCCTCACCAGCTCTCAGGCGGGCAAAAGCAAAGAGTTGCAATTGCGCGTTCCTTAGCGATGAATCCGGATATTATGCTTTTTGACGAACCAACTTCCGCTCTTGACCCGGAAATGGTCGGTGAAGTGCTTCAAGTAATGAAAGAGCTCGCAAGTGAAGGCATGACGATGATAGTTGTCACGCATGAAATGGGCTTTGCGCGCGATGTTGCTGATAGAGTTATCTTTCTTTCGGAAGGGGTTATCGAAGAAGAGGGAACACCGGAACAAATCTTCACAAATGCACAAAACGAAAGAACGCAAACTTTTCTCAGTCGCGTACTTTAATTTTTACTTTAGAGATTAAAATTCTCTACTTACCCAGAGGAGCTTTCCGATAACGCGGAAATGCTCTTCATTGTATTCGTTGCTATCAAGAATTATATCATCGTATTCTTTGTTATGTGATTTTAAAACGAGCTTCTTGGGTAAAAAATCAATTTGTTTCAGGTAGATAACTTCCTCAAAGCCGACAGCATAAATTTTGCCTGTTTCTAAATTTTTTTTCGATTGGTCTATAAGCACCATATCTTTATCGTAGATTGTCGGCGCCATGGAATCACCGGAAACTCTGAATAAAACCATATTCTTGGGGTTTCCTTTTTGCTCAATAAACGAGCGATGAAAGGGAATAGTGTCGATAACATTATCCTCGGTTTCAAGGCTGCCATGCCCGGCGCATAAAACAGCATCAACTAAATTAATCGAAACAGTTTCGTCACTATCGATGGTATTTTCAATTGTCAAAGAGTTGATTCCGGTTATTATATAGTTGATATCAAAACCTATTTTTGAAAGTTTTTCCAAAAAAGATGCAGGTGGTGAAACGCTTTCTTTTTCATAGGAAAGAAGAGAGGTTTTATGTATTCCCAAGGCTTGAGCCAAGGCTTCTTGCGTGAGTTTAAACTTTTTTCTTTCTTCTTTTAATCTACTTCCAAAGCCCATAAGCCCCCCCTAAAGTATATAATATTCAAATCTGCATTTAAATTTTTGAAAAAAATGAAAATATTATTTTTTTTGCTTGACAAAAATTTGAAGATGTTCTACTTTTTTAACATGTGAATACATGAATATACCTTTTGATATATGTTGTCAAGAAAAAATTGCTACGATTTTATAGAAGATATTCAAATTAAGTGAATTGTAGCTGATACAAAAAAGGAGAAAAAGTATGACAATGGCAAATTTAATTAAAGAGTTTCCTCATGGCGTGTCAATTATGCGTACTCAAGGCAAATGGCATATTGAAATACGGGGAGTTTATGGCGCAAAAAACTGTGTAAGGGAGAGTTTTCCCAGCGAAACAGAATTACTGGAACTTCTCCGCGGATTTGACAATACGCAAGCTGCTTAGAAAATGTATGACCACGTCAATCTAATTCTCCCAATTCTCTAAAATGTGTTATAAAAGCTTACAAAGCTTCAATTTCAAGCAAATTGGTTTTCATAATTCTTGAAAGCGGTTTATGTTTTGGTAATGAAGCTTGATATTCTTTGATTAGGTTGAGAACTATCTTGCGCACTAGGTTGAAATTCTTCTGAATTTCTGTACTCCGGAAGCGAGTTTTATCTTCGTTAAAATACACATCTAAAAGCCAATGCATTGAAACTGTCAAATTAAGTTTCAATGAGTTTCGTCATATTTTTTATGCAGCCAAATCTTCGAGCCTTTCATAATAAGCCCCTCTTTTAATCATTGGTGGCAATCCTCGAATAGTAGAACAAATTCTTCTATTATTCCAATAATCTAAGTAGTAGTCGTAAATTATTGAAGACGCTTCTGTTTTAGAAAGTTTACTAAATTTGTGTAAAG
>CAYJPB010000129.1:0-5906 GCA_964371955.1 uncultured Desulfovibrionaceae bacterium
ACATGGTAAAAAATATCGTTCATCAGTTGAAGGTATGGACTTATCACAACGTATTCCCTTAGAAGAAGCTGTTGCAAAATCCATTACCTCATCCTATGCAAAATTTGACGAAACAGTTGACGTAGCTCTCGGGCTTGGCGTCGATCCTAAATACTCAGACCAAATGGTTCGTGGCGCAGTTTCTCTCCCTCACGGAACCGGTAAAACAGTGCGCATCGCCGTATTCTGTAAAGGCGAAAAAGAAGCTGAAGCTTTGGCTGCAGGCGCAGATTTCGCCGGCGCTGAAGAATTGGTCGCAAAAATTAAAGGTGGCTGGTTAGACTTTGACGCAGCAGTTGCTACACCAGACGTTATGGCTCTTGTTGGTCAAGTCGGTAAAGCACTTGGCCCACGCGGTCTTATGCCAAACGCTAAAACCGGTACTGTAACTTTTGATGTTGCAAAAGCAGTTGAAGAACTTAAAGCAGGTAAAATTGACTTTCGTGTCGATAAAGCCGGTGTTCTTCACGCGCCTTTAGGTAAAGTAAGCTTTGGTCCCGAAAAAATTATGGGCAACTTAAAAGCACTCCTTGATGCTGTAAATCGCTTAAAGCCAAGTTCAGCAAAAGGTACATATATGAAGCATATGGCTATCTCAACTACTATGGGACCAGGCTTCAAAGTTGATGTGACTACCATTAAGAAATTCTTGGAATCACAATCCGCTTAGTTATTTTATTGGGGGAGGCATTATGCCTACGGGGAAACCGTACCTAGAAAGGTAAGAGCTTCCCACCCCAGCCCATTTCTATCCCCTCCTTAGAAACTTATTAATTCCGTCGCTTATTGTAAAGCGATATTTTTTGAGTTTAGAATGGAGATGGAAATTGCTTTAATGCTATATCGCTGTAGAAAAACAGTATTATATAGATTGACAAAGGCATTGGAATTTCGAGTCGATGAAAGTAGGTTATAAGCTTGTGCATGCTGTGCATTGAGAAAGTTTGTTATAAATCCTGCCCAGACCGATCTCGGCATTCCACCAATCACCCTAATTCGCTAATCGGTTCATACCGTGAGAGCGTAGGAGAAACCCGTGAATAGGTCAGAAAAAGCCACAATTATCGGAGAGATTAAACAGAACACCGAGTCTGCATCTCTTGTCGTGGTTGCCGATTTCAAGGGCATGACGGTGGAAGAGCTGACAGAATTGAGAATTAAAGTGCGTCAAGCAGGTGGACAACTTCACGTTGTTAAAAACACCTTAGCACGCATTGCTCTTGAAGGCTCCACACACGACGTTATCGCACAGATGTTTAAAGAAAACTGTGTGATTGCTCTTGGTTTCGAAGACCCTGTTGCTTTGGCAAAAGCATTGACTGATTACGCTAAAACAAGCAAGAAGTTTGAATTACGTCATGGTAGTTTAGACGGCAAGCTTATGAGCGTAGCACAAGTTGAAGCTTTGGCATCATTACCAAGCAAAGAAGTATTACTTGCTCAAATGCTCGGCACAATGAATGCTGTTCCAACAAACCTTGTATCCCTCATGGCAAACATGATTCGCCCATTGCTTTACGCTTTGAAAGATTTAGAGCAAAAGAAAGCTGCTTAATCGCGAATCTATAGTCTGAGAAATCAAACCAAGATATTTATTTTAGGAGATAACCATGTCTGTTACTAAAGAACAAGTTGTAGAATTTATTTCTAACATGACTGTATTGGACCTTTCTGAGTTCATCAAAGAATTAGAAGAAAAATTTGGCGTTTCTGCTGCTGCACCTGCCGGTGCTATGATGATGGCAGCTCCTGCAGCCGGTGGCGCACCAGCTGAAGCTGCAGAAGAAAAAACTGAATTTGACGTAATCTTGAAAGATGCCGGCGCTAACAAAATCGGCGTTATCAAAGTTGTACGCGCTCTTACAGGTCTTGGACTTAAAGAAGCTAAAGACAAAGTTGACGGCACACCTTCTTCAATCAAAGAAGCAGTTTCTAAAGAAGAAGCTGATGATGCACAAAAACAACTTGCTGAAGCAGGCGCTACTGTTGAAGTTAAATAGTTTTTTGTACGCCTAGTTGCTACAAATATAAAATCTGCAAGAGCTTTTACTTTTGCAGATTTTTTTATGTTTTTTTTATGTTATATGCGTATATCATCGGTGTGTGTTTCGTATTCTTCGTGAATTTTTTTTGCAAGATTTTTTGCATTAAAGCCATTGTTTTCAATTATTATTGAATGAGTTTTACATGTGGATTCATTCTTTAGTATAATTTCAATTTCACCTCCATTGTTATATGAAGTGGTGATTGTATAATTATTATTTTTAAAATTTGAAAGATCTAGCGCATCACCCTCATTCAACTCTTTTATTATATCAGTTCTGTTGGCGTTCGGATCTATCACATCCCAAATAAATACTTCGTTTGCAGCAGTCGATTCAAGAATGGTATCTCCAAATTTATCAATAATAATGCTTATAGGATCGTGAATTTCTGTTTTAAATGGTTGAGGTGGATTAAATTCATCCGAATAAACCGGCTTATCTTGTAAAGAATTTTTCTTGAAAGTGTTTGACTCGTCATCTGAGTCAAAGGTTTCAGTTCCAAGATCATAAGAGCTTTCATCAGCATCGTAAAGAACTGAAGATGTAACATTTTTTGCGTGAGTTGCTTGTTTTGAAATAGAAGATAAGAAATTTCCGCCTGATATCGTTTCGTCATTAATTTTAAAGTTAGGCATATAATTTGCGCTGAATACTATGTAGAACTCTTCAAGTACAATTAATGAATCTTCTTCCTCAAAGTTTATCACTAAATTATCTTCTTGTTTTTCAAATACAACATTTGTTATGTCAAAACCAATAGTAAAAGTTGTGTTAGTCGGTGTAACTAAGTAGTTGATAATTGTTTCCCTGTCGGGTTTGTTAAGATTAATTGAAAACATAACAACCTCACAAAAATTATATAAAATAAATAATTTAATATTGTTATGAGTAAGCAGGTCTATAAAAATCGACGAATCAACACTCACTCAAACCTGCCGACATTAATCATCGTTACAGTAAATATTCGCAATAGGAAGCTCTGGAACTCGTTGCATAGTGACAAGCGGCGTTCATGAATTAATGTTCCTTGCTCAATTTCACATATATACTAACGACACAATTCATTTTTACTTTAGATTAATTCCACCAGAGAGATTTGAAAATAATTTAATGCCAAAGCATTGGAGGGATTAGTATTTGTTTTATTTCACGTTCATTTTCTTTGTATTGGGGGAGTCTTTCGCTTAATTCTTTATAAAATTCTTTGCTATGGTTGAGGTGATTGGCATGGCATAATTCATGGATAATAACATAGTCAATCAAATGCAAAGGAAGAAGTATGAGTCTAGCGTTTAACGTCAATATATTTTTGCTTGAAAAGCTTCCCCAGCGTGATTTTAAAAGCACAACACGAAGAGATTCACTAGAGTCAAAATTAAATTTTTTTTTGCAATAGAGAAATCTTTCGGGTAAAAATATTTTTGCTTTTTTTAGAATGAATGAGTTTAGCAATTTCGAAACTTCATTAACGTCAGAAGCACCTTCGATAATGAGATGTTTTAAAGTGCTATTTTGTGAAAGACGTGCTTTTTCTCGCCCGCTAGGAGGATATAATATCTTCCAAGCCTCTTCGAGCGAAGGGAGATAAATATTTTCTGGGTATGAAATTTGAGGGAGTTGGGTTTGAATAATCCAATGTTCGTTCGTTTGTAAAAGTTCTATAATGTTTTTGGTATTAATTCTTGCGCGCGAGGGAAGTGTCATTATAAGCTCATTTGAGTGATTTCTTCTGAGTATAATGCGTTTTGCGCGTGCATTTCTTTTTAATGAGCATGAATACTCTTTACCATCGGAAAGGGTAAACGTGACCATAAACTATAAAGAAGAGAAAATAAAAAGTATTGCGACAAGAGAGAACAGCATAAATGCGAATACTGCTAAAAGAGCTTTTGGAGTGGGTAAGTGTAAGGTGTAACGGCAGCCTAAGAAAATATTGAATAAAATCCAAGGCATTGCAACAACATCGCCAATAATTGGAATAATGCTTAATAAGCCCGGAGAAGAGGCATAAGCAAGCATACGTGCAATCAAGGAAAAATTTGCACTTCTCGGTTCAATCAATTTTATTATAAATGTAAGCAAAGCACTTAGGCAAATAAGTTGTAAAATAAGAACAAAAGGAGCGATAAAAAGCCCCAAGACTAAAGTGCTCGGTTCTTGCATTGTGGTTATAAATGATTGCATTGCCGCATCTTCGGTGACAAATTCAGAACTATTAAATCGAAATAAAAGCATGCGTGATACAAATTGAAGCACGCCAATAATAATGTAAAACAGTGCTGCTTTAGAAATAGATAAAGGGCGAAACATGGTTGCAAAAAAAGCAGGTGATGAAAAAAGCGAGCGAACAATAGTTTGGAAAAATCTGTCAACAATATTTCTTTCAGAGTCAATATCTTCCCATGGAACCATTGTCATTACTTGCACTGTATATCCTTGCTTCTGCAATTCTTCAATTTTACGCATTTGTTCACGATACATTGTGTGCGCATGTTTGAGTTTATCCTCATCAGTCATTTCGTCGGGATTTGGAGAGAGAGGAGAAGTGAAAACATGCGATTGTTCATTTTCTGATTCATCTCGGGCAGTGCTTTGTGAATGAGCGCGCATGTCGTCTGAAATATTGTCAGAGTGAGTCTGTTCGTGTAAATTATTTTCATCGCCTTGTGATGACTTTTCATTGTTTGATAAAGTTGGAGTAGAACCGTGTGATACTAATTGAGTTTCTTCAAGGTACACTAATTCACCTTCTTCATTAAAAGCGCGGAAACTGAATTTGCTTTGGCATTTTGGGCACGTGGCAACAGTAGAAGTGTGAGGAATTTTAGCTGTATTTATTTCACGGGTAAAGCCGCAGCTTGGGCATGCAATTTTCATATTAATTCCTTTATATATCGGTACAGTTATTTTATTTGTCGGAGGAAATTCCTCATGATTTAAATTAACACAAGTGGAAAAAATTTGCAAGAGAAGCGCAAAAAGAAAAAACTTGAAATTTTTATAAAAAAAGTATAGATTTTCATTAGATTTTGATTGAGAAAATATTTAAATTTTATATCACAACTGTATGGGAATTGTTTTGAAAGGTCAAAGACATTTTTTTGCTGATAAGCATATATATACACAGATAAAAAAAACATTGTACGTATTGTTACTGCTTTGTTGTGTCTTTGTATCGAAAAATGCCCTCGCTCTTACATTGCAAATTCCTCAAAATATTCCTCTTGAAGTTCCCTTTGATGCAGATATAGACGATCAATGGCATCTCACAGCCGATTATCTCACAACCCTTGACAACGGAGCAATTATCGAAGCTCAAGGAGATGTGGTTTTACAAAGAGGACAAGACATTATTGAAGCGCAATTGGCACGCTACTATACTGCGACAGGCTGGGTGTTTGCTCGTGATGAAGTATATGTAAAATTTGGCGTGGATGAGCTTTATGCTGAAGAGGCAGAATTTGACCTTGAAACTTCAACAGGTTTTTTAAAAAATGGCAATGTATATATGGCTTCCCCCCACATTTTTTTCGAGGGAGAGAGCATAACAAAATATTTTGGCGATTCTTATTCTTTTACAAATGCGCATATAACTGCTTGTGATCCCGCCGATCCGGCTTGGGGGCTTAAAGCTGCTATAGCTACAATTGAACTTGATGGATACGCCACTCTGACGAATGCGCAAGTTGTAATAGGTTCGGCAGATATGCCCCCTGTTCCCTATCTTGTTATTCCGGCAAGAAGAACTAGGCAAAGTGGTTTTCTGAAACCTGATTATGGTATAAGTTCACTGCATGGTGTGTATTATACACAACCATGGTT
>CAYJPB010000130.1:0-5243 GCA_964371955.1 uncultured Desulfovibrionaceae bacterium
AGAGCGAAAATATGTTAAAGTATATATCCCGTAATTGATTTAAGTGGATTACTCTCTTTTCATGGCAAATAATGTTTATCTATCGACACAAAAATAGAAGAAAATGTCGATATTTCTCAAAATCTTGCCGACGGATCAAATAATTTGGTCATTGCGGCGGTATTTGAAGCTATTGATATAGTCAAAATACTTCTTGAGAAAGATGCAGATGTCAATGTAAAAAGCGTAAAAAAGAAATCAGAACTATCCGATGCTTTTAACGCGTTATTTGACATCATACAAGATAATATCGACTTTGATAAATTACTTTCTGATTTAGCGGTTCAATCCCGTAAATGGGCGACTAATATTTTAAAGAGTATACCATCAAAACTTATGTGATGGGTGCTGAAAAAAACTATGATAAATCTTCAAGTTGCTTGTCTTTTTCTGATACAATTTTTCCATCAGGAGGAAATTGCCAATCTATCGTCAAACCTCACGCCGATTTCAGAGGCTTTATTATAAAGATTGTCGCATTTATAAGAAAAATATTCAAGTACTTTGATTTTAACGTTTCTTCCGGAAAATATCTACAATTTCCATAAAGAATATAAGCAAAAAAATTCAGACACTTACAAGGATTCTGAGTTTTTTGCTATCGTGTAAAAACAAATTCTGATAATTTAGAAAATCCATCAAAAAAGACTTAAATAAAAGAACAATAATTCATGCAAACTTATTGAAAATTGCCTCACCTACTTGTCCAATCAAGTAAAGAGGAATATCAAAAAGCTGATTCTCTTCTTTGTAGTTCGCCAGAGAAGCCCTTACTGCAAGTTTTTGTTTATATTTTTCCCTATATGATGCAAGAGAACGAGCTTTCAAGTTGATAGTTGCTTTTACCTCAAGAGGAATAATTTGTCCTTGATGTTGGAATATAAAATCAATCTCTGCCGTGCCTGTATCAGTTGCCCAATAGGCAAGCGGTAAATCTTCAATATTTTTCAATTCCTGTAAAACATATTGTTCAGTAAGAGAGCCTTTAAACTCTGTAAAAATATCATTCCCCTCAATAATTATTTGTGGTTCGAGTAAAGCCTTTGCGCAAAGTAAGCCACAATCTAAAAGATAAAGCTTGAAAGCAGAACTTTCAGCATACGAAGACAATGGCAAACTAGGTTTTGAAACTTTATGCACTCGATGCACAAGCCCACATAAGATAAGCCATTCAATTGCCTCTTCGTATTCTCTTGCGCGAGCCCCTTTAGCAACTTTATTATAGGTAAATTTCTTATTTTCTTTCGCTAACTGATAAGGTATGGAATCCCAAACAGCATTAATGCGTGGAATATAGCTCGCTCCTATGTACTTTGAAAAATCATTTCGATAGCCGATAAGAATTTGCTTTTGAATTTTGCGCACTTGATTATAATCCTTACTTTCCAAATAAGTAGAAACAGCTTCAGGCATTCCACCTATAATGAGATATTGCTTAAGTAATGTAATCAGCTTACTATGAACAAGGGCAATGAGATTAAAGTTGAGTTTTTCTGCTGCAAATAAATTTACAAGATTTTCTTCTTCAAGAGCTTGTAAAAACTCTAAAAAAGATAGTGGACGCAATTCTAAAAATTCCACTTGCCCGACAGGAAATGAAATATTTTTGTGTTTAAGTGCAACCCCAAGCAATGAACCTGCGGCAATGATATGGTATTCAGGAGCATTTTCTCTAAAAAATTTCAATACATTCAAAGCGCTGTCACATTCTTGAATTTCATCTAGAATGATAAGTGTTTCACTTGGAATAATTTTTGTGTCGGTCAAAAGTGCTATAGATGAAATGATATTTTCAACATTGTAAGAAGTCATAAAAATGTCTTTTGCTTCTTTATTATCGTTAAACGATAAATATGCCACCTGCTTATAGTAAGTTTTTCCAAACTCTTTCATAAGCCATGTTTTACCTACTTGTTTGGCTCCTTGAATGAGAAGTGGCTTCCTTACTTTCTTCTCTTTCCACTTGAGAAGCTCATTAATTGCGTATCTTTTCATTTGCCCCCTCCTGACATAAAGAGATTTAAAGCACATTTTTCACATTTTGTCTAGAAAAAAATGGTAATTTCACACATTTTTCCTAGACAAAAAAGGAAACACATTTAAAATTCGTAATATCTGTACAATTTACTTTAAAAATAACGTAACGAAATATCTACATTCTTTGATTACAAAAATGCTTTTAAATGTATTATCTCTCAAATTCTTTTTTTGTATAAGGAATTTTAAGAGCTTTCATGCGACTCCTCAGTGTTGATGGGTTAATCCTTAATATTTCAGCAGCTCCTCCCCTCCCTTGTATTCTTCCATTTGCAAGTTTTAGTACTTTTTCTATTTCTTCTTTTGTGTGCTTTACTTCTTTGTCAGCACTTTCCAAGGAGGTGGGAAGAAAAGAAAAGTCCAGTTCATTATTTACTTTGCTACTGTTCATTAATAGCGAACGTTCGACACTATGGCGTAATTCTCGTATATTTCCGGGCCAATGGTAATGCAGTAATTGATAAACGTTTTTTTCAGTCAAGCAAGGTGGATTCTTTAGTTTCATTTTTTGCACAAAATAACTATAGAAATATTGCAGTAATATAGGTATGTCTCTTTTTCTTTCTCGCAAGGGTGGAATAATAATAGGGTAGACATATAATCGGTAGTACAGATCTTCACGGAATGTTTTCTCTTCAACCATAGTCCATAGATTTTTATTTGTTGCCACGATAATACGCAAATCCAACTTTATTGATTTTTCACTGCCTATTCTTGTTACCTCTCTATTTTCCAGCACACGCAGAAGTCGGACCTGTGCATTTTGCGAAAGTTCACCGATTTCATCTAAGTATATTGTACCCTTGTTTGCTTGTTCAAAATAACCTTTACGTGCATGAACAGCACCCGTAAACGAACCCTTTTCATAGCCGAAAAACTCACTTTCTATCAAGGTTTCCGGAATGGCAGCACAGTTTACCCGTATGAAGGGCTTATCTATCCGAACAGAGAGTGAATGTATGGTTTCTGCAACTATCTCTTTTCCGGAACCTGTTTCACCATGGATAAGAACTGTGGAGTCATAGGGAGCAACATCAAGAATATTCTGCATAACATTTTTCAAGTCGGGGCAGTTTCTGATCTGCATTTCAAATGTGGTTACATCCGATCCGCCAAAGAAGAAAATTGTATTTGTATTCGGATTTTCAAAATAAAATGCGAGTGCCAATTCTTGAAACAGCACTCGAAGCGATTGGGCAATATATCTATGCGCTTCAGTAAATTGATCCTTTTGCCGAGAAACAAGGAGAACATATATAAGGTGATTTTTATCTTCACTCATATAAAGAGGAATATTAAGAAAGGACATAACCTCATAGGGAGATTCTCGAAACAGTTTTGATAAATCAGAAGTCGATTCAACATTGTTATTTATTGCAACCTTAGAAAAATCTTTGCCTGCAAGTTCTTCAATCTTAGAAGATTCAAGAAAGATATTTTTCTTATAGGTATATTGAGAAACACTTTTATCTGAGGCATATTCCATATAGGCATATGAAATTTTATCTTTACGATTGGCTGAAGTGCATATTGCTCTGTCAAAAGAAATATTATCACGAAGAAATTCAAAAAGTGTTATAAGTGCATCTTCCTTCGTCATATTGTGTATCGCCTTGTAAGCCAAAGACTCAAAGTCAAATGTCATTGCGTACTCCTTTTTTCGCAGTAAAATGTGACACAATACAGTTTAATAAATTTATATATATCAACATATTAAAGCATTGTCAAATCAATTCGTAGCGAAAAAATTATTAGAAAACAGTATCATTTTGAAATAATTGAATTATTTTTATGGCACACAACTTGCAATAAAAATCACAAATAAAAATTAGGAGAATTTCACATGATGAAAAACGCAATTGTCTTAATGTTTGACTCTCTCCAATTCAACTACATTGGAGCGTATGGCAACACATGGATTAAAACCCCCAATATGGACAGACTTGCTCGTGAGGGCGTACTGTTTGAAAATTGCTACATTGAAGGCGTTCCGACAGTTCCTTGCCGTCGTGCCATGCATACAGGACGTTATACTTTACCTTATGCCGGTTGGGTGCCTCTTTCCATGAAAGACACAACTATTGCAGATCTTTGCTGGGGGCGCCCTATCGATACGGCGCTTATTTTTGACTGCCCAATGTACCGTTTGCCAAAATTCGGTTATACCAGAGCCTTTGACAAGGTTTGGTTCACACACGGACACGAGGGTGATAACTATTATTACGAAAGTGACGAACTAATCCACCTTACACCTCTCGACTATATTGAAGAGCGTACTTATAAAGCGTATTCCGGTAAAGTGGGTGAAAAAGCAAATGAAATCACTCTCCATGAGCTTGCATGCTATTTGAAACAGCGTCAGTACGGCGGCGAAAAAGAAGAAAACCGTTACGTTGCAAGAACAATAGGTAAAGCTATCGAATACCTTGAGCAAGTTGACAGAAATAAACAGTTCTATCTTTGGATTGACTCGTTCGATCCGCATGAACCATGGGATCCCCCATCAGTTTATGACCCTGATAAAAAATGTCCTTACAATCCCGATTATACAGGAAAAGACGAATTTTTGCCATATCCCGGCTTGGTAGAGGGGCTCTATTCAGAACCGCAACTCAACCATATTCGTATGCTTTATGCCGAGTTGATCACTCTTTGTGATAAGTACCTTGGCAAACTTCTGGACGCTATCGACAGGCTTGGCTTAAATCAAGACACTCTCTTTATGATGGTTTCCGATCACGGTGAACCTATGGGTAACGGCGAACACGGGCACGGGCTTATGCGCAAAACAAATCCGTGGCCTTATGAAGAGTTGGTGCACGCGCCTATGATGCTTCGCGCACCGGGCATTGCCCCCGGTCAACGCATTAAAGGCTTTGTACAATCATGCGACGTTGCCCCTACTGTTTGTGATTGGCTCGGAATCGGTGTTCACCCCGATATGCAAGGCAAGAGCTTACTGCCATTGTGTCGCGGAGAGGTGGAAAAAGTGCGCGACTTCGCTATTTCAGGTTATTGTAAATACTCATGGGCTATTTATACAGAAGAATATTCCTTTATCCACTGGGTGAAAGAAGTTGAAGAAAATGAAATAACTATGTCATTCTACTGCGAAACTGACAGTGTGACAAATTCTCACCTCAGAGCAATAGGCGGAAAAACGCTTA
>CAYJPB010000130.1:5253-5853 GCA_964371955.1 uncultured Desulfovibrionaceae bacterium
TTACCGATATTACAGACGGCTTCACAGCAGAAAGTGCTAAAGAACGCCACAAAGAAAGCGCAAGCTTAGACGGCGAAGAACAATGGACATGCACTCCTGCCAGTGTGGCCGAAGTTCCGGAAAAAGATGAACTGTACGACAGAATTAACGATCCTTTCCAACTCAATAACATCATAGATAAACATCCCGATATAGCAAAGAAACTCTACGATACTTTGCGCGAATATATTACTGAATTAAATGTAATGGGTGCTTTATAATGTTAATTACTCTCCTTCCCTATACTTCTAAAGTGTGGGGGAGGAGTTAGCGGTATAAAATATAATTTTATCTTGAATTGTTCATTATTTCACTTACAAATTTTAGAAATGAGGTTCTTATGACTGATTTCACTATGCCTCCTATGGCACCGGTTGCATTTAACGGAGTTTTTGTTTTTGTCTGGGTCAGTGCTTTTCTTTTATTGGGTATGATTTTAAGAGCTGTTTTCCCTGTATTTCGTCGTTATCTTATACCTGCCTCGATCATCGGTGGAACTGTAGGTTTAATTTTTCAAGGAACAGGGCTTCTTAACGCAACCGGGTTAAAGCTTGATGCCGG
>CAYJPB010000131.1:0-417 GCA_964371955.1 uncultured Desulfovibrionaceae bacterium
TATTTATAGAAAATTATGACAAAATTCAATAACACTTTTTTTGTACTACATCAAAATTAAATTGACGAATTGAACAATTGAATATAAATTAAAAATATGAAAGCAAAAGAGAATATATTAATAGTTGAGGACGAAGATGATATTCGCTCCTTACTTGTTTTTAATCTGCAAAAAGAGGGATATACTGCTCTAGAGGCACAAAACGGACAAGAAGCGCTGGAAATTATTCGTCAAAAAAAAGTGGATTTGATACTTCTCGACCTTATGATGCCGGTAATGGATGGACTAACGCTCTGCAAAATTCTTGTAAAAGAAGAATCGACAATCCCTATACTTATGCTGACAGCACGCGGTGAAGAAGTGGATAAAATTTTAGGGCTTGAACTTGGGGCTGACGACTATGTTGTAAAGCCCTTT
>CAYJPB010000131.1:427-5837 GCA_964371955.1 uncultured Desulfovibrionaceae bacterium
CGCGAACTTATATTAAGAATTAAAGCCTTATTACGTCGTCAAAATACCGCAACACACAAAGAACCTACCAATAAACTCTCTGTTGGAGCATTGACACTCGATGCTGAAGCCTACACATTAAAACTCAATAACGAAATCATTGAAACTACTGCTACTGAATTTCGCCTTATCGAGGATTTAATGAAACATGCCGGTTACATTCGTACGCGTGAACAATTGCTTAACAGCGTATGGGGGTATGAATTTGAAGGTTATGGACGCACAGTAGACACGCATATACGTCGCCTCAGAGCAAAATTGCATGACCACGCCGATATTATTGATACTGTGCGGGGTGTTGGATATAGGATTAAATCATAAATTGAGAACTACAGCGTATGCATATTGTTATCATTAATATTACACGATTTGGCGATACCTTACAAACACAGCCGCTTATACACGCCCTTAAAAGTCAAGGACATTCTTTGGCGTGGATTGGCTTGAGTCATTTTATAAGCGCTGCTGAATTACTTGACGAAATAGACGCGATATTCCCCTTACCCGTCGGAAAAATTCTTGCACCACTTCAAGAAAACAATGGAGAAAAATGGCATAACTCACTAAAAACACTTGAAGATTATATTGGAGACTTACACAATAACTATAAACCTGATGCAATAATTAATCTCACAGCAACCAATACTGCGCGTTTATTGGCAAAAAGACTCTCTTTCTATAATGGGAAAAATTTGCCTATCTATGGCTTTGGTATGGATGAACACGGCTTTATGCATAATTCAACGGTGTGGGCGAATTATATCCATGCAGTAACATTACATAGAATTTCAAGTCCTTATAACATTTCAGACGCATTCTCTATTCTTGGCAATGCCGATTTAAAAAATAAAAATTCTCACAATCCTTTAATACGTAAGCCTGACGACAGTATGCTCAAGCAAGCGGCTGATTTGCTTTATTCGCTTGAACTTATAAACTATTTTTATGAATTTTCTCCAAAAGGTTATATCGGTTTGCAACTTGGGGCGAGTACGCAAAAAAGACAATGGGCTGTGGAAGAATTTGCAAACCTCAGCCAATATATTATTGAAATGGGCTATGTGCCCGTGTTACTGGGCACCAAGGAAGAAGAAAATCTTGGTGAACAGTTCTATTTAGCCGGTGGAATGGCAAAAAATGCAATAGGAAAAACCTCTCTTCCACTCCTTGGTGCTATGCTTAGGCAATGCAAAGCCCTAGTGACAAACGATACGGGAACCATGCATTTGGCGGCTGCACACAATGTGCCGATAATAGGTATCTTCCTTGCAACAGCACAGCCGTGGGATACCGGACCTGTGAGCCTTGATGCTTGCTTGATTGAGCCGAATCTCTCGTGTCATCCTTGCAATTTTTCTACAATTTGCCCTTATGATTACAAGTGTAGGAAAATTATTCCTGCCAAAGTTGTTGCCGACTTATTGGAAAAAAAGCTGGAAAGCAATGTATGGGGACAATATTTCTCTGAATTTACAAGGATTTGGAAGAACGTTCGTGATGAAGACGGCTTTTTGACATTGCGCCCACTTGACATACTTGAACACAATACCAGAGCCGCCCTCTACATTATGCAAAGAAAAGTTTACTCAGAACTTTTGCGCCTTCTTGAAGCGAAAGACAATCAAGAACCACATGCGCATATCAGCGCATTGGATGCTATAGACATTGATGAAAAAAACATATTAATACAAACAATTGACTCATTATCAGACCTCTTTTTTCTTCTCATTCAGCAAAGCAAACTCTTGCATAAACTGCCTAAAATGAAACAAAACTTCCTTTCAACAAACCAAAAAATAATTCTCATACTTAAAGAATCTCGAAATTTTGTTCCCCTTGCCTATATGTGGGAATACGGTATGGAAGCCTTTGGAAGCGATATTGAAGAATTTAATAAATTTATCTCTATAGTTCAAGAAGTTACATCAAAATGGAAAGCAGCTCTAATAAATCAATAGCAAGTCTCTAGACTTTTGGCATGCAAATTGCATACATCTCCATACAAAGAAACAAAACAGAAAATTTGACAGCCTATGCGGTTTGTCAGCAAAGGAGTATGTATGATTATCATAGATGGACGCCAATCAGATTTTACAATTTCAAATTTTGCAAATCTAGAAGAACTTTTAGTGAGTGTTTCCGCATCAGACGGAATGCACAACAGAATTGTTACCGATGTATTTTTAAACAATGAGCAATTCAGTGAACTGTATCCTCACCAAGCAGAGGATATTGAAGCAAACGAAATCGAAAGAGTTGAAATTCGTTCTGTGCCTTGCACACAAATGGCTTTCGATATTTCAAAAGAATTACATAAAGTAAGTAAAATCCTACAAATTTCCAGCACAGAAGTTTCAAAACACTTACGCGCACTTAACAATACAGAAGCACTTCCGCTTCTTTTGGACACAATAAATGTCACTCGTGACTTTATGGCTATGGTGGCAGTATTGCGCAGTGAATTCATCGACAGAGTTGACGAAGCTTTTGTAGCTCACGTCGAGTCGATTTCTCAATTACTCGGCGAAATGAACGAAGTTTTGGAATCAGAAGATTGGGTATTACTTGCCGATTTACTTGAGTATGAATTTATTCCTACATGTCAAGGGTGGGAAAGCATTTTGGATTCTATTCAAAGTGAAATAGAAAAGCTTGTATAATCTAAGGGGTTAACTATGTCAACTTTAACGATGCTTGACAGAGCATTAATTCTTGCACAGCACGAACTTGATGCCCTAAATGAAGGAAATGTTGAAGCCGCTGAAAGCCATTTTATGGATCGAGCGGAAATTATCACAAATGCGCATAAAGAACACGATGAAGAAAATAGTGAAGACTATGTTATAAAACTTATTGCTCTTCAAGGCTATAATCAACTCATCTGTGAAGTTGGTGAAAAATTGAAAGATTCTATGCGTGTAGATATTCTTGCATCAAAAAAGTCAACTCACGCGGCAAAATCGTATATGCGCCTTTCGCATAGGCAATAATATTCAATGTTTTGTTTCTTTTCGGGGAAGAAATTCCCACAAACTGTCCGAAAAATTCGGCAGTTTTGAAAAACAGAAATAGACAATATATTTACAAACACACTGTTTTTCAGGTATCATCAAATTTAAGGAAAGTTCGCTTTCCTTTTTTTGTGTTTATTTTAAAAAATCTCTAAACTTATTAATACATGTGTCGATATGATTATTGAAAGTAAAGCATAGCTTTAACAACAAGGAGGTTTTATGAATATTGGAACTCTTTCTACTGGCTCAATCGACGCCGCTTCCGGTTCATTGCAACAACAATTTGCCGTATCTACCATGAAAAATTCTTTGGATTTTCAGGCAAATATGGTAAATCAGCTCGTTTCTGACGGTGCACAAACATCAAACGAATTAAAAGCAAATGCTATGAGCTCAATGGGCATCGGCACAAATCTTAATATTACAGTTTAATTATTAATTGTACACTCACTATTAAGGGTAAAGGGCAACGTATTATACGGTGCCCTTTTTCAATTTATATACTCACAAGGTCTGAATCCGTAAGCGCAGAAAGAACTTCCAAATCTGCTTCCATAAAATTAAAGAGTCGAAACTCAGACGATTCTACCCACTTCACGTCTTCGTGCACATTTAGTTTCATTTCTCCGCTCACTATTGAACAAAGAAAGAAAGTAAAGAAAACATCCCTGCCATTGACTTTATAATACGTTTTTGCATACACATCATCTACAGCAATATGCAATTCTAATTCTTCATACAGTTCACGCACAACACATTCTTCAAGATTTTCGCATGCTTCTTTTTTTCCACCTGGAAATTCCCACTGCAAGGGGCAAGAATCTTCTTTTGCTCTTTGACAGATAAGGTATTTGTTTTCTTGCTTTATTATTGCAGCACAAACTTCAAGCATGAGCTTTCCTTTATGTATTGTTTTCTAAAAATTCCACGCGAGCAGAGACAAAAGTGCGTTTTTCTACTTTTTCCACATAAATTCTTAAATGTTCTGTTTCAAGTGTAAAGCTTGCACCCTCATCGGGAATTGCGCCATATAAGCCAAAAACATAACCTGCGAAAGTAGTATATTCGTTTACAGGAAGCGGAACATTGATTTTTTTGACAACATCGTTTAGATAAGCGTCGCCTTTAATGTGCCACACTTTATCGATATTTTTTATATCATCGGCAATGTCGAGTGATACATCGTCATCAATATCTCCGACAAGCTGACTAAGCAAATCTGTAACTGTCACTACGCCGACAACTCCGCCGTATTCATCAATAACAACGGCAAATTGTTCTTTTTTAAGTTTCATCTGTGTGAATACAATATCCGCATGAACCGCTTCGGGTACATAAAATGGTTGTTTCACAATTGTGCGCAATATATTATTTTTCGATTTATCTGCAAGGCAATGGTAATCACGCATGCGCATAACACCAACAACATTATCTATAACCTTATCGCAAATAAGATAGCGCGAATGTTTTGATTGGCACATGGATAATTCCCATTGCGCTACATTGTCATCAAGCCACAAAACATCAATTTGCGTTCTGTGAGTTGTTACTTTTGAAATATCTAAATCATCAAAATTAAAAAGATTTTTAATGATTTGATTTTCTTCGTGATCGATAATTCCTTTTTGACTGCCTACCTCAAGCATCATAAGAATTTCTTCTTCGCTCAAGTCATCATCATCAACGTGTGGATCTACACCAAGAATTCGTAACACAGCATTTGTTGATTTTGTAAGAAGCCAAACTATAGGAGCCGCAATTTTAGCCACAAAAGCAAGTAAAGAAGCAAGTGCCAAGCCCAATGCTTGTGACTTTTTCATGGCAATACGCTTAGGCACTAGTTCGCCAAAAACAAGTGTTATATAGGAAAGTATTAAAGTAATAACCACAACAGAAATAGCATCAAGCACAAGAAGATCTGCTTTAATACCGATATTTATAAAGAAATTTACAAGTGAATCTGAAAAATTATCCGCAGCGAACGCACTGGCGAGAAAACCAGAAAGAGTAATAGCTACTTGAATTGTTGCCAAAAACTTTGCAGGCTGTTTTTTTAGATCTATAAGCTTGATTGCTCTTTTATCGTTCTGATTAGCCAATTGAGCCAATTTATGTTCGTTTAAAGAAAGAACGGCAATTTCAGCACATGCAAAAATAGCATTAAGCATAATAAGTACAAATTGTAATCCAAGTTGCCAAATAAAAAAGGTATCCATTAATTTCCTCTATTTTTTTTGAAAAATATCACAGGGTATGGCAGTTGTCAAATGATAAACTTTTTAACAACAGGGCTAATACACGTCAATCTAATTCTCTTTTAACTTACCCAAAACATTTTTTGTGTTATAATACAACTT
>CAYJPB010000132.1:0-5826 GCA_964371955.1 uncultured Desulfovibrionaceae bacterium
TTGTTTATATGAAACCTCTACTTTTGTCACGTGCTAATTTGTGGTGGGGTTACAACAGCTTCACCTTCCCAGTATTTCTTTACTGTATTTCGAGAAACTCCTAAGATTTTAGCTATTTGCCTCTGACTTTGACCATCAAGCCTAAGTTTGCGTATCTGTTGATAAATTTCCACCGTAATAACCACCTTTTGCCTCCTATACTTCGCTAAAAGAAGTATAGAAAATTTTTTGAAGTGGCTCAAATATTCGTGAGCAAAACCACTCAAAGTGGCTCACTTTTTAAGTAGCATTTATAGCGTACAAAAATATATTTATAATAATGCAAGATTTGCATAACTAAGGTACTTTATCTGCCCAAATTCAATATTCCATTAACATTCAGAAAAGAGCGCTACTAAATCTCTATTTTCTGCATTGAGTATAAAATTTGAAAAATCCACACTCTTTATTGCTTCTTGTATGTCGCTAGGCGCATAATCTATTCCAACAAGAAGTTTTTCTATATGTGCTAGATCCTGCAATGCAAAAAAATCTCCCTCAATCTTGCAGTCAGTTATTTTGCTTTGCTTTACAGTATAATTTACCTTTACACTACCGAATGCAAATTTCTTTCGTAAGCCTACACTGAATGGAGGCGATTTTTGCAGTGTCCATTTCTCATTAGCGTATTTTTCTCTACTCAGTTTTTGTGCGCGCAACATAATTTCATCAATCACATCTTGCGCAACATTTTCCTCAATATGTGTATTATTCGGTGCAAAATAGCTTTTCAACGCGTTTGAAATAAGTTCTAAAGCTTTTTCTCGGCTGTTTGCTTCGGGTAAATAATCACGCATAAGCGCTACTCTTGAACGGATTGAGCTAATTCCCTTTGATTGGTATTTATCAGGATTGCCCGAAAGCACATGCTCAAGAACATCTAAATTCGTATCAACAAGCATACAGCCATGTACCAAGATTGCGTGTTTTCCTCTGCTTTGTGCATTACCGCAAATTTTTTTCCCTTCTGCCAAAATATCGTTTCTTCCAGAAACTGTAGCAGGAATTCCCAATGAATTTAAAAGCTCGGCAATAGGTTTCAAAAAAGTTTGAAAATCAATTTTAGGTTCTTTTGACGGAATAATAAAAGAAAAATTTAAATTTCCTAAATCGTGATATACTGCACCTCCCCCCGATGAGCGACGCACCAAAGCGATTGAGTTTTCCATTAAGTATGGCATATCCACTTCTTCAAATGCATTTTGATGTCTACCGATGATTACCGAGCTATCGTTTTGCCAGAGCATAAAAACACCCTGCTCTCTTGTATAATCACAATCAAGCAGACATTCTTCTATTGCTAAGTTCAATGCAGAATCGTGTGAAGGGCTTTTATAAAATTTATACATATCTTACCATTTAAAGAACAGGGCTCACCTTTCGGAAAGCCCTGCTCTATTATTTGTTTATCAATTTCTTACAAGACGTAAGTCAATGTATTGGTACAAGAGATTATCGTCACGATTGTCGCAAAGATAATCGCGCCAAGGTATGGGTTTTTTGTATCCTTGAAGATTGCACGCATAAAGAATGCGGCAAGCGGTAAATATACAGCAATAGGTATCAACCAAATGCCTATAATATTATACACTACTGAGCCAAACATAATTTCAAAAGGCGCTCTTCCATCGGTAAGGAAGCGAGAATACTGCAAGAAAAGTAGGAGGAATGAAGACATGCCGTTCACAAGAGCAAGAATTATAATATTCAATATTTGTGGCAAGCCTCTAAAGTAGTTAAAGCAGTTGATGGAAATTGAGTTGACAATATAGAAAATGAGGAAGAATGGCAAATAGATAAGAATATAGAAAAATTTATCCGCTGTGAATGCCTTTAATGGAAGAACCCAAATTCTATAATCAGCTTTGAAGAAGATATCTGCCGCAAAAACGAGTGCATACGCACAAAGAACTACAAAAAATGCAAGTAGAACAGTTTTTGCAAGCTTACCAAGGCTTATTCTCACACCTCTTTCTGCAAGAGAAACAGGCTCGCGAGCGATTTTTCCGCTGATGAACATAAGTATTAATGTGAACAATGCGCATAAAACTGACCATAAACCAATAAAGAGCACTGGCGATTGCGCAACAAATGGCAAATTGAGAGTTTCAAGTGTTACACTGCTTGTATATTTGAATAAAAATACATAACATCCCGCAGAGAATAACACTGAAAGTATCATTGCCGCTAAAAACCACAACCAACCACGAGCACCGGGATTATCGAGCGGTTCAACTTTTTCTTCGCTCAATAATGACGAAAAGAAAGAAGTGCGGAGCATAATTTTTGTGAAAGCAACAACAAATATAGCAAAACCAATCATGCCGATAAAGTTAAACGCAACTTTAATTTGCCATACTTGGCTGTCTGCCGGTAATGGTTCGGGGGCCGGCATTGCCATTTCAAAAAAGTCAACAACTGATTCTACTACAGTTTGAGAAAAGTGGTTCCAAGGGTGGATTTGATCGGGGTTATAAATAATACGAATAGCTTCAACGCCATCAACCGTTTCTTTATAATAGGTATACGCTTCTCTTTGTGCAAAACCCTCTGTTGTTGGGTCTAAACCGAAGTTCAAGAAAGATTGTGCTGTATCTTGATTAATATAATCACGAGGAGCAGTCACAGAACCATCAGCACCATAGACGCGGAAGAAAAATTCATCGTACAAAGCAGCTATGATACCAACATCACGACTGCCGTATTTATTGTAATACGCTCTGTCAGCATCGACATAATTTGCGTCGTTTGCGACAAGCAGAACTGTGCTGATAAGCGGATTTTCTTGCTGATTATCAATATCAACCGCAAAGTTTGCCGCTCTTGCTCCATTTGAGTGTCCTGTCACGCCGATATTATTTGTATCAACATAAGGATAGGTAGCAACCATTTCAACAACATCATACATTCCTGTTGCCTGAACAGCTTCTTCACCTACAGGAAGAGGATCGGAATTACCGTGTCCATACATATCTATTGAAGCAACAACATATCCACGTCTTGCAAGTTCGATATTATTCAAGTCTTGCATTTCACGGTTATTATACCAGCCGTGACTTGTGATAATTGCCGGAGCCGGAGTTTCAGCTGTTGCATTTTCAGGAATGAAAAGCAAGAATGAAATTTGGCGTCCAAGTGGCGTTTCTACACGCATGTCTTTTATTGTAACAGCACAATTGTCAGTCTGAACAATATGCGCTCCCACCATACTGATAAGGCACAAAACGAGTGCAATTACAAGAAAAATTTTTGTCGATTTTGACTGTTCCATAATATAAAACTCCTTAAACTCTAATTTAAATCCTATGGATTTACACTATACAAAAAGAACCGTATTAAAGCGGTTCCTTTCAAGTTAATATAGATTTAATTTATTGTACCGAACGCTTCATAGCGACAAGACCGGTGCGAGCAATTTCTTTAATTCCGAAACGTGTGAGTAAGTTTGTGATAGCATCAATTTTGTCATGTGTTCCCGTTGCTTCAATGGTGAAATCGCTGACAGAAACATCCACAACTTTACAACGGAATATATCAACAATTCGCAAAATTTCATTACGCTTTGATTCTTCTGCATTCACTTTAATTAACACCATTTCGCGCTCTACATTCACAAAATCATTGAAATCAACAACTTTTACAACCGTAACAAGCTTACGAAGTTGTTTGATAATTTGCTCAATAATTTGTTCGTCGCCGGATGTGGTGATTGTCATATGTGAGATATTTTCTTCAAGCGTGGGAGCAACATTGAGTGATTCAATATTGAAGCCTCTGCCGCTGAATAAGCTGGCAACTCGTGAAAGAACACCGGGTTCGTTTTCTACCAAAACTGAAAGAACTCTACGCATAGTCTACCTACCTTAATTTTATTCTTTTTTTATTCTTCTTCAATTTCTTCAGGTTTTTCAAGCACAGTATCAAAGCCAACAACACTTGCTTCATCGTCAAGTTTTACCAAACGCACGCCCATGGTCGCACGCCCTGCAGAACGTATTTCATCTACGCCCAAGCGGATTATCTTATTAGTTGACGTAAGCAAAACAAGCGAGTGCAGGTCAGATACTGGCATACAGCCGATAACATTTCCTGTTTTTGGAGAAATCTTAAAGTTAATAATACCTACACCACCACGAGATTGCAAGCGGTACAAATCTACCCTTGTGCGCTTACCGTAACCAAGAGCCGAAACGGACATGATTTCCGTGGATTGATCGTCTTCATTCAGAATAAGACATGCAACAACCAAATCGCTTTTACGTAAACTCATCCCTTTTACGCCGATAGCCGTTCTGCCTGCCGCTCTAATATCCTTACAGGAGAAGCGAATTGACATACCACGACTTGTGCCGAGAACAATATGATCGTTTTCATGTATTTCACGCACAGTGATAAGCTCATCGTCTTCTCTCAAGCCTACTGCAAGCAAGCCGATACGCCTTGCCCTTGCATACAATGCGGCGGAAGAACGCTTCACCATACCATATTTTGTGGCAAAAAGGAAATATTTGTCTTCTGCAAATTCACGCACAGTGAGTACAGTTGCGATAAATTCGTCTTTTTCCATCGGTAAAAGATTTGCTATATGTGTACCCTTTGCAATGCGTGAACCTTCGGGGACTTGATGCACTTTAAGCTGGAACATGCGCCCAGTGTTTGTGAAAAGTAAAAGATATTGATGATTTGTAGTTGTAATAAACTCTTGCACATAATCATCTTCACCTGTATTCAAACCGGCAATGCCCTTTCCGCCACGCTTTTGTTGCTGATAGGTGCTCAGCATGGTACGCTTAATGTAGCCACGACGAGAAAGTGTGATGACCACGTCATCATCAGGCATTAAATCTTCAATTTCGATATCCGTTAAAGCTTCACGAATAATTTCGGTACGCCTTGGCGTTGAATACGTCTGAGCAATGGCAGTAGTTTCTTCGCGTAAGACATTTTTCAACACTTCGCCGTCCTCAAGAATTGAAGTTAAATAAGCAATAAGTTTCAACAACTCAGCATATTCTTCTTCAAGTTTTATTCTTTCTAAGCCAACAAGGCGTTGCAAGCGCATTTGGAGAATGGCATTTGCTTGAATTTCAGTAAGTTCAAAGCTTGTCATCAAACCATTGCGAGCTTCTTCGGGTGTTTGTGAAGCTCTGATAAGCGCAACAACTTCGTCGATATGGTCTAAAGCGATAAGTAAGCCCTGTACTATGTGAGCTCTGTCTTCTGCTTTTCCGAGGTCGAAACGTGTACGGCGAATAACCACTTCACGGCGATGATCGATAAAGCACAGTAAGGCGGATTTTAAATTGAGCGTTTGCGGTTTATTTTCAACAACCGCCACCATATTAATGCTATACGATGATTCGAGATGTGTAAATTTATAGAGAGAATTGATAATTAAATCCGCAATTGTACCACGTTTCAAGTCGAGCACAATACGTATGCCCTTTCTGTCTGACTCGTCACGCACGTCGGAAACGCCTTCAATTTTCTTATCGTTCACCAATGCGGCGATTTTTTCCACAAGCGAACTTTTATTGAGTGCGTAAGGAATTTCTCTGATAACAATGGCTTGCATACCTTTTTTATGCTCTTCAATTTCCACTTTACCACGAATTTTTATTGAGCCTCTGCCTTTGGTATACGCATCGTACAGCCCTTGCCCAACATAGGCATATGCGCCCGTAGGAAAGTCCGGACCGTGCACAATATCCATAAGGTCTTCAATGCTTGTATTTTTATCGTCTATAAGCAGAAGAATGGCTTTACATAATTCGCCCAAGTTATGCG
>CAYJPB010000133.1:0-5811 GCA_964371955.1 uncultured Desulfovibrionaceae bacterium
AATTTTTTTTATAAATACTTTCTTTAAATTTATTTAAATCTTCTCCTTTTCCAATAAGTACTCATTCAATATCCTGTTTTTATTCACAATATTTCATTTTCACTTTGTTTTTCTCTGCTAAATTTTATAAATTATTTCTTTGACACTCAAACCCCTTTTAACTATACTTGAACATACTAACTATTGTATACGATCGAGATTATAATTATGAAAAAATCTAAAGAAGTGTTTATTTGCTCTGAATGTGGCAAGCAATATTCGCAATGGCAAGGTCAATGCACTGCCTGTCAAGAATGGAATTCACTTGAATCTGTTGTTCAAACAGCTCAACAGAAAAGCAATTCCCTTGCCAGACCCAGCAGAAAACCTCAAATTTTAGCGCAAGTATCCTCAGAAGAAGCCCAGTCTTTTTCATCAGGAATTGATGCCCTTGATGAAATTCTCGGCAAAGGCTTTGTACCAGGCTCAGCATTGCTTCTTGGGGGAGAACCGGGAATTGGCAAATCAACTCTCCTTTTGCAACTTGCCGGTTCTGTCGCTAAATCCGGTAGAAGCGTGCTCTATGTCAGTGGTGAGGAAACACTTGTGCAAATTAAAGGACGTGCGGAAAGATTAAACGTTCTGCACGCGAACTTACTTGCGTTCGCTACTAACTCAACAGCAGATATTCTTCCTCTTTTATCTGAACAAACCGCGCCACATTTACTGATTGTTGACTCTGTGCAAACTCTGGTAAGTGAAGAAGCACCCGGTCTTGCCGGCAATGTTTCGCAAGTAAAGGCCGTTTCTACCGAGCTGATTGAAGCGTGCAAACAAAACGGAATTGTTTTAGTTCTTGTGGGACATGTCACAAAGGAAAATACCATTGCAGGACCGCGAATATTAGAACACAGTGTAGATACAGTAATTTCTCTTGAAGGAGACAGAAGACAGGGATTTCGCCTTTTTAGAGTATTGAAAAATCGTTTTGGACCAAATCATGAATTACTTATTTTCCAGATGGAGCAAGAAGGTTTATCTATTGTTGAAGACCCATCTACCCTATTCTTAGAAGCCAGAAACCCCGAACTTTCAGGAACTGCTATGTCTATGGCGCTTGATTCACATCGACCTATAGTTGTTGAAGTACAAGCTCTTGTGGCTCATTCATTTCTTTCTATCCCACGACGAACGGCTTTAGGTTTTGATCTGAACCGATTGAATCTTTTACTTGCAGTTCTTGAAAAAAGACTTAAACTCAATTTTTCTCAAGTTGATATTTATGCAAAATTTGGAGGAGGAATTAAACTTCAAGATCCGGCTATTGACTTAGCACTTGTTGCCGCCATTCTTTCATCTTATTACGATAAACCCCTTCCCGAAAAAGCTGTTTTCTGGGGAGAAATTGACCTCAACGGACAATTGCGCCCAACTCAAAGCGAAGATATACGTAAAAATCAAGCCGAAAAATTGGGATATAAGCCCATAATTTATCCTAATATACAAAAAAATAAGAATACAACGCTTGTTGATTTTCAGCAGTACCTTTTCAATTAATACTACTTACACAACTCTCAGGGTCAGTCAAAATACATGGTGAAATTATTCTAACCAATTATCGTATTCAAATAGCAATAAATATCATAGAGATTTTATATATTGCGCTTATTCAAGTTCGCGCATAAGACGACCTATGTACTGCATTTGACGTCTTTTTGCTTCATGAGAGTTCATTTTTTTATAATCTTCTATTGCTACGATAATATCTTCGTGAATTTCCATTTCTTCAAGTTTTTTTCTTGAAAGATTTATAAATTCCAAAGCTTTGTCTTGCATAGCCGTACTTTCACGCTTTTTTTGTGAGCGACTTTTATATACTTCCTCTTCAACGCCATCTTGATTATATTGAAATTTCTTAACCATAATTTTCTCTTATTGTAAATTGAGTGAACACAAAATTTTTCTTTCACCTATTATCTGTAAAGGCGGTTCAAAATTGCACTGCTCGTTTACGCTGGGGCAACGATTTTTAAAACGGCAACCATCAATTTTTTCACTAGGCGGAGGAACCGTACCTTTGATAGTTGGAAGTCTCTCAAGTTTCTGATTGTCTTCTGTCGGCAAAGAAGCAAGTAAGCCTTTTGCATATGGGTGCAAGGGTTTAGCAAAAAATTCATCTACCGGCGAATACTCCACGATTTTTCCTGCATACATAACTGCAATACTGTCCGCCAGCTCATTTGCAATGTGCATATCGTGCGTAATAAACAAAAGCCCCATGTCATATTTCTGCATAAGTTCTTTAACTAAAGTGATAATTTGCTTTTGAGATTCAACATCTAATGCTGTTGTCGGTTCATCAGCAATAAGCAACGAGGGCTTACACGCAAGCATCATTGCAATCATCACTCTTTGTAGCATACCGCCGGAAAACTGGTGCGCATAATCTTTAATACGCAAATGTGCGTCTTTAATACCCACATCGGTTAAAAGCTCTATCGCTTCTTTCATAGCATCTTTTTTGGAATAATTCTTGTGCAAAATCAAAGGTTCTGCAATCTGCTCACCAAGAGGTAAGACAGGGTTGAGCGACGACATAGGATCTTGAAATATCATCGCAATTTTATCACCGCGAATAGCACTCATTTCTTTTTTTGAAAAATCGAGTAAGTTTTTTCCTTCAAAAAAAATACCTTTTGCTTTTGTCTTAGCTTGTTCCGGCAATAGGCGCATAATCGCAAGAGAAGTCATGCTTTTGCCGCAACCGGATTCACCGACAATGCAAAGGCACTCCTTTTTGTTCAGCGTAAAGGAAATATCATTGACAACAGGATTGCCATCAAAAAAAACTGCTAAATGCTCAACCGATAAAAGAGAATCATGATTCATAATAATTATGCTTTAAGGCAAAAAAGCGCAGAGCGCTTAATCTATATTTTCGCAGTATTCAAAAAAAACAAAACAAGGCTTCTTTGCAGAAACAACATACATTTCTATAGCTATTTCTGCAAAAAAACCTTGCTCATACGTTTATTATCTACGCAATAAAGCAGCGATTTGAATACGAGCGTCAGCTCTGTCCAAAGCCTTTTTTGCTCTCATTTGATCAACGCCTTCACAAAGAACGCAATTGATATATTCTTCGGCACGCTTTCTTGCGGCCTCGGCACGGGCTGTGTCAATATCTTCCGCCAATTCAGCAGATTCAGCGAGCACAGAAACCATATTGCCGGCTACTTCCAAAAAGCCTCCGGAGAGGAATACCCATAGTGTTTTGCCGTCTTTTCTATAGTAAAGACCGCCCACTTCAAGGGCTGACAATAAAGGAATGTGGTTAGGCAGAATACCAATCTGCCCATCAGTACCGGGCGCACCAACGTAATCAACTTCGGTGGAAAGCACTGTTTTATCGGGAGTGACTATTTCAATATGCAAATTTTGCATGACAATCACCTACTTTTCTTGTTCGCGTGCGTTGTATCTTTCAACTGCCGCGTCGATACTACCGACCATATAGAAGTCATTTTCCGCCAAGTGATCGTATTCACCTGCCAAAATTGCTTTGAATGAGCGAATTGTGTCTTCAAGTTTTACATACACACCGGGAGTTCCCGTAAAGGTTTCCGCAACGTGGAAAGGTTGTGACAAGAAACGTTGAATACGGCGTGCGCGGTTAACAATAACTTTATCATCGTCACCAAGTTCGTCCATACCAAGAATTGCGATAATATCTTGCAAATCTTTGTACTTTTGAAGTATTTGCTGTACTTGACGCGCGATTGAATAGTGTTCTTCACCTACAACGAGTGGATCGAGGATACGTGAAGATGAATCGAGTGGATCAACCGCAGGGTAGATACCAAGCTCAGAAATCGCACGAGAAAGAACAAGTGTTCCGTCTAAGTGAGCAAATGTTGTTGCAGGTGCAGGGTCAGTTAAGTCATCGGCAGGTACATAAACAGCCTGAACTGATGTGATTGAACCTTTTGTTGTTGACGTAATGCGTTCCTGCAAAGCACCAAGGTCAGTACCCAAAGTTGGTTGGTAACCAACAGCAGATGGCATACGACCAAGCAAAGCAGACACTTCTGAACCCGCTTGTGTGAAACGGAAGATGTTATCGATGAATAGGAGAACGTCTTGGTTTTCTTCATCACGGAAATATTCCGCACATGCAAGAGCTGTCAAAGCAACACGTGAACGAGCTCCCGGAGGTTCGTTCATCTGACCGTAAACAAGTGTTGCACGTTCCAAAACGCCTGCATCTTTCAATTCGTGATACAAGTCGTTACCTTCACGTGTACGCTCACCAACACCGGCGAATACTGATGAACCACCGTGTTGCTTTGCGATGTTGTTGATAAGTTCAAGCAAAACAACTGTTTTACCAACACCGGCACCACCGAAGAGACCAATCTTTCCGCCTTTAGGGAAAGGAACAAGCAAGTCAATAACTTTAATGCCTGTTTCAAGAAGTTCAACAGATGTGTTCAAATCGGTGAATTCAGGGGCTTCACGGTGAATAGGATAATATTTTTCAGAGTCAATCGGTCCAAGTCCGTCAACGGGACGACCGACAACGTTCATAATACGACCAACAGCCGCTTTACCAACAGGCGCCATAATTGGGTTACCTGTATCAATCGCTTCCATACCGCGAACAAGGCCGTCGGTAGAGTCCATAGCGATTGAGCGGACTACATTATTACCCAAGTGTTGTGCAACTTCACAGATAAGATCCGGTGCATCAACATTGTTTGGGTTATTTATTTGAAGTGCGTTAAGGATATTCGGTAAATTGCCTTCTTCAAATGCAATATCGACAACAGCACCGATAACCTGAACGATATGACCTTTAGCTTGAGCCATTCGTTTTACTCCTTTCATTTAGATTTACTATCGTAACTATACAACATAAATCCATAAGCGTTTTATTCCATATCTAGCCATTAAGAGCTTCAACACCGCCAACGATGTCAACAAGCTCGGAAGTAATGGCTGCTTGACGTGTTTTGTTATAGAGAAGCGTAAGTGAACTTATCATATCATCACAGTTACGTGTCGCATTATCCATTGCTGTCATACGCGCGGCATTTTCACTGGCTGAAGTATCTAACAAACCACGATAGATTTGGCAGTTTACATATTTCGGTAAAAGTTCTGTCAAAATCTTTTGTTCACTCGGTTCATAGACATATTCATTTTCACTTGCGTGATCTTGTGCAATATCACCAATGGGCATAACCGGAAGCAAGAGCATGCTTTCGGGTACTTGTTTTGCAACATGTACAAACAGACCATAGACTATATACACTTCATCAATTTCTTTCTTTTCATACAAATCGATAAGCTGTTCGCCGATGTGTGAAGCAAGAGCAAAGGTAAAATCACTCATTACATCAACAAATGATTCAATAATACCAAAGCCTTCTTTCACAACCGCATCACGAGCTTTTTTACCGACAGCTACAAACTGCACTCTTTTGCCCGCTTCTCGTTCAGCTTTTGCAAATTCCATTGCGGAATTGATGATGTTCACGTTAAAAGCGCCACACAAACCTCTGTCAGAAGTCATGAGAACAATAACAATTGTCTTTTTCTCTTCATGAACTTCCAATAATGGATGTGCAGTTTCGCCGGATCTCATCGATACTTCATGCAATAATTGACCAAATTTATCCGCATATGGACGAAAATGTTCAATACGAAGCTGAGCACCGCGCAATTTACTTGAGGCAACCATGTTCATTGCCTTAGTAATTTGCTTAGTCTTTTTTACGCCGACTATCTGCGTTTTTACATCTTTTAAAGAGGGCATATTTTCCCCCTATG
>CAYJPB010000134.1:0-5701 GCA_964371955.1 uncultured Desulfovibrionaceae bacterium
ACGCTATTAAATTGTTCATACATTGCAGAATTGGAAAAGGTATATGAATAAAATTCTTTGCGTTGTCGGGCCTACCGGTTCGGGGAAAACAGGCTATAGTATTGAGCTGGCAGAAACCCTAAAAACCATAGTACCGAACACCTATATAATAAATGCTGACTCCCGTCAAGTCTACAGGGATTTCCCTCTAATCACCGCTCAGCCAAGTGATGAAGAGAAAAAAGATATTCCTCATAAGCTCTATGGCTTTTTAAATACTGATGAACAGTGTAATGCAGGGCTTTGGCTTGAACGTGTACATAAAGAAATTGAAAATGCCTATGCGCAAAACGCTCTTCCACTTTTAGTGGGAGGAACAGGCATGTATATTAAAGCCCTCACAGAGGGAATTGCGCAAATACCTAAAATTCCAACTGAAATATCCGAAAAAATACTTAATGAAATGCACGTTTTCGGCACAGAAAAAATGTATGAAAAACTTCAAGAAATTGATTGTACTTACGCGCAAAAAATCCACCAAAATGATAAGCAAAGAATTGCCAGAGCGCTTGAAGTGTATGAATATACAAATAAAAATTTAAGTGAGTGGCATAAAAATTCTCATGCACAAAGCAAGTATATAAGCCATAAAATTGGAATAGGCATGCCGCTTGATGAACTAACACCCTACTTATCGGGACGTATCGACACTATGCTCTCAATGGGTGCACTTGAAGAAGCAAAAAACGCGTATACTCATTTTCCTGATTCTACTCTCCCCGGCTGGAGTGGAATTGGCTGTCAAGAGCTTGCACTTTATCTAAAATCTCAACTGTCGCTTGAAGAAACAAAAGAACTTTGGATTAAAAATACAAGAGCTTATGCAAAAAGACAATGGACGTGGTTTCGTGCAGATAAAAAAATTCTATGGTGTCATCCGCTTGATAAAAAACAAAGGCAAGATTCAATAGAAGCCTGCCTCAAGTTTTTTGAAAAATAATTTGTGTTATATCAAGTAATTATTTGTAGTTATCAAAGTGGGCATCAGAGTTTTTATTTTGATTGAGTGGAACGTTTGCTTCAACCAAAGTTTTGAGAAGATCACGAATATCAAGCAATATATAGATAAAACCAAAACTCAAAACAAGCATGGCAGCTCCGCCGATTAATGTCCCTAAAAAGCCTAAAATTCCGACTGCATAAGACATTCCTATAGCAGAAAGAAGAATTAAAATTGCAAAAAGGATAAACACAACATCAAGTATTTTTGAAAACATTGACACAATAAAATTTTTAATCATATAAAACCCCTTAAAATTAATATTTAATCTAATTATACAGAAAAAATATTACATTGCAAGTGTAATTGCATAATGCTTTTAATTTTTATGCCGATACGTAATGCAGAGTATATGATGAGGATAGTTTTCAAAAGGGAGGAAGTATGATTTCTTCAATCGACAAAGCAAGTAATTTTATTAATCCAATGGATTTTATGAAATCAAATATTGACAAAGAAAATGTTGAGTCAAAAGAAAATTTTGAAGAAAAGGCATTTTTCTCCCTTAAACTATCAAATAATTCCAGTCAAATTTACAATAAAGAAGAGCTGACTTCCTATATGGGCACAATGCTCAATATAATGGATAATGCCAATTACAACATAGGCGAGGATAGTGACAAAACCATTATCGAACAGATGGAGGAAAGTGATAGCGCACTCAATAAATTGCAAGAAAATATTGAAGAAAAATCTCAAGAAATGACAAGCAATAATGCCCAGCCATTATCGCATGAGAATCAATTAGTAAGTGAAGACACGGCAAGTACACAAAATTTTTCAACAAACTCTACAGAGCAAAGTCAAGCAACTAATACTATAGACGGAGAATTGCTTGCAGAAACAGCACAAGCCACGATTGAGGATATGCCGTCGGTCGATGTGTATGCGTAAAAAAATCAAAGAGTTATTATCTTTTTCTTGTTCGAGACTTTATTTTTTCCGGATCAAAGATCATGCTTTTATCGTAAAAAAGCGATTTATTTCTGCCGCTTGTCTTAGCTTTATACAGGGCAATATCTGCTAAGCTGAGAAGTGGTTCATATTTATCCGGCTTAATTTCCGTAATAAGCACAGTGCCGATACTTAGGGTGACACGCCCAAACTCAGAAGTTGAGTGTCTTTTACCGAGGCGTTCAATTTCAATATTGAGAACGGTAAGAATATTCTCAATCTCAGTTTTTGTGCATTTTACATATGTAATCACAAATTCTTCACCACCATAGCGGTAGAAATGGATTGGATAACGTTTTTCAAGTTCAAGAAAACACTGCCCGATATCTCTTAGACAATCATCACCTGCTTTATGTCCATAGGTATCATTATAATTTTTGAAATAATCTATATCCAAGAGCGAAAAAGCTGTGTATGGAATTTTCTTAATCGCGCTTGAATTGAGTGTGTCAAACAATAAGCGACGATTTGAAATATTCGTGAGCTGATCGGTAAAAGCTTGATAATGCAATAATTTTCGTGCAATCAAGCTTTCAATACGGGCTGAGCGAACAATTAAACCGATAACAATTGCAAGCAGTACAACCGTAACGGAATTTATAAGCTCACCTGTAAAAGCCTCTACACTTTTAAACTGCGATATTGCAACAAGAAACAGTGCCAAACTCGAAACAATAAAGCAATTAATACGCCAAGACAAATCTATATATAATGTTGCTGCCATAAAAATAACAACTATATATGTGACAGTTATGGTATCCGGCGCAACTAAGGCGCTTACAACGAAAGAATAAACAAAGGCAAGAAAATTAACAATATATATCATTAAAGTAGCGTTAAATTTCTTATAAAATTGGATGATTGAATACACAGAAAAAGAGAAAATAACAAGTCCAAAATAAGCAAAGCGCAAACGGTCAAACCCGGCTACGCTAAAAGTATCGTTGAATAAAGAAGCGAGAAGGCTTAAACCCATTATGACGGTACAAGCCAAAGTAATGGTTTTCATTATTCCGACATTTATCGCCTCAACTTCAGCCCTGCTGTCATCAATTGCTTTTTGCTCAGCATTCGTTTTGTCTTTCCACTTTTGTATAAAACTGCTCATTTTAGTCTCATAATAGCACGATTGGTACACTCTATTTCTATGTATGTACAGCAATTCTCAAAATTATTGAAAATTGCTATACATACACACATCTAAGTTAACATAGTAGAAAGATGTTGATTTGTCAATTTTTAAAATAATTAAATCAATTTATTGATAGTCCAATTATTTGCTTCTGCATAAGTTTTTGCATCTGCTCCGCCAAGGACAATGCAATTTGCACTTTCAAGAGCTTTATTGAGAGGTGTTGCAAAATCATGAAAATGCTGGATTGTAGTCGCTAACACTTCATCTCGCATTTTTTGACGTATTTCTTTGGAATCATGGGTTAAATCACGCCATAGTGCTGTTGCGCCCATTGCATCCGGCAAAAGATATGCATCGATATCGCCGATAGCACCGATAATCGCGCAATCCAAATCTCTTTGAGATAAATGTAAGTTTCCTAAAAATTCAGGAGCTTTACGATATACTTCTAAGCTATTTTCCACTTGCGGATCGCGGTAGGAAACAAATGAGAAGCTGCCTGTCACACGGGAATATTGCACAAAGCAACCATACGCACCACCAAGCACGCGTATTCTATCCCAAAGATAGCCCATACGCAAAAATCTGCTTATAACAAGTGCCGAACCGTGGAAAGTATAGCCGTGCTCATGAATGTTTGTACCTAAACCGACATAGTTCACACGTGCAGGAACAATTAAAGCTTCATTTCCTTGAAGTTTGTTGATGTTCCAAGGGGAAGACAATGGCTTGCTTGTTTTTGCTTTAACTTTTTCTAAAAGCGGTTCAAAGGTTTTTTCAGCTTGAGTGAGTATCTCTCCATTCGCTGTAATATCGAGTAATGCATCTTCCTTTGTAAAAATTTGCTCGTGCATTGCTTGAAGATCGTGAAGCACATCAGACCAATTTTCTTCAACTTTTTTTGATAAATTGCGAACAAATTCAAGATAGCTTATGCCTTGCGTGTATTCGTTAATCGCCCCCACTTCGGATTGTGTACCGCCAAGCCTTGCCAAAACAAATGAATGTCCTGCCGGAATGAGCGCTTGTTCAAGGCGCGCTTTTTCTTCAAGCACCATTTGTGTAAAGCGTTCTTTATTGTCAAAGTTGGGGTTGAATATTATTTCATCAAAAATTTCAACAAGTTTTGAGATTTTGTCCTTGGTTGCCTTTCCTGAAAGCACAAAAACATTTAATGTATTATTGTGATTCACTTTTGACTGAAAAGAGGAATATGCACCAATTCCTCCCGTATGCGCTTCAATTTCCAAGCCTAAATCTATAAAAGAATAATTTTGAGTGCCAACTTCCGTAAGCGCTCGAGAATATAAGGAAAGAAGAGGAAGAAGTGAATAATCTACAGTGTCAAGACTCAAAACTAAGCGTGAATACAGTATACCCGTGGTTTCGATTTCGTGTGTATAGATTGGAAGAATTGCCGCTTTTTTATCTAGTGGTAAGATCTTGTTTTCTTTAGGTAAGTCATTAAGAGTGAGTACAGGTATTGTTGCAAGCGCTTCGGGGCTGTCTTCTTTTGATTGAACCTCTTGCAAGCGCGCGCTTTCACTTTCAATAAATGCTCTTTGTTCTTCCGTCATTTTTTCATAAAGAGAATCAATACGTTGCTGTTCTTCTTCTTGGTGTTTACGTGCAAGAGATGTATCGGGCACAAGGCTTACCAGAACCCTGTGCGTATTTTCGAGAAAATACTCTTTTATAAGACTTTCAAAAATTTTCTCATTATTTTCAATTTGTTGCTTTATTTTTGCGAGTGGCGCTTCCCATTTGAAAGCCACAAAAGGATCTTTATTGTAAAGCCAATGTGTGAGGCAGTGAGTCATATTTACAAGTCCGCGCGGATATCTTCCAGTATTTGCTTCACGAAGATTAAATTCAACTGTATTTACAGCAGCTTGAATAGTTTTTTGAGGAATTCCTTCTTCATAAAGTGTGTGAAGCGTATCTAAAATAAGCGCTTCCATTTCGTCCTCTTTACCCAATTCAAGAGAGCGTAAACCTACGGAATAATACATTTGTATCAAGTCTTCTTCTAAATGACCTGCAATATCTTCACCAAGCCCGGAATCAATTAACGCCTTTCTTAATGGGGAGCCGGGAAGTGCGGTGAGAATATGGTCTAACATACTGAAAAGTAAGTTTTTTTCAACGTCATATGTAGGTGTAAGCAACCAACTCACCAAGGCATGCCCGCAAGCATTTTCTGCATTGTCTTCTGCATCATCCGCAACTTCAAAAGGCACTTCAATTTTTCTTTCGGCGTGTAATCTTTTTTGAAGTGGAATTGTAGCCGCAACTTCAATTTTATCAAAGGAAGAAATAACATTATTCACTTTTTCAAGGCGGATATCTTCATCATCGTCTCCCCAAAAGAAAAAGCGTGCATTAGAAGGATGATAGTATAATTTATGAAATTCTTCAAATTCTTCAAAAGTCAAATCTGTGATGTGCTGTGGGTTGCCGCCTGAATCCAAAGAATATAAAGTGTCAGGAAAAACAGCATGTTGTGCTTGCTCGGCAAGTATTGAATCGGGTGAAGAGTATACACCTTTCATTTCGTTATATACCACACCTTT
>CAYJPB010000135.1:0-5663 GCA_964371955.1 uncultured Desulfovibrionaceae bacterium
AACCTCGGCGGACGTGAATCAGTCGGCGTGAACATGGGCTTGGAAGTGAAGTTCTAAAATAAGCTTTATTTTGAATTATGCCATAATAAACAACAAACCCTCGACGATAAAATCGGGGGTTTTGTTGTAAATATGCCCCAAAATGCTTATTGATTTTTACATATGATTTTATTGAAGTTTTGTGTTAAAAGCCTCTTCCATAAGAAGGCGTATATCTCTTTGGCGTTCCGCTTCCGCAATAAACTCTTTTCCGCCGCTGAATGTCACGTCTTCAAGCGCCCATCCCTTTGTAATACATAAGTCAAGCATAGAAGATACCGCATTTTCAAGCTCTTCCTTTGTCTTGTATGTCATTACAATTTTATTGCCAAAATTCGACATTATAATAATTTGTTTTCTATGCTTTGCATACGAAAACCTCACTGCGCAAAAAACGTCGTTTTTGCTTGTTCGCTGAAGTTTTTTGTTCACTCCGTTCACGTACTGTATGTATATTTCGCTCCATTCTGCATTGCGAACTTCTGATGGGCGGCAAAATGTATATGCTGTGTATAATAGAACATTTTTGATAATTGGATTCTTGGACGTGCGAATAAGGCGCATAAGCTCCCCAACTTCCTTTGGTTGAAGTATTGCAGGACGAGGAGTAGATTTTACTGGCGTAAGAGCATTTTTCAAGTCACGGCAAGGACCAATGGATTTTTTTGGGGGACAAAGCGCAGAAGCAACAGCATAGCGAAAGATTCTTGAACAATAACCTAATACATTTGAAGCAGTTGAAAAGTTACGCTTTGCTTCAATTTCTCGCAATATCTCCAAAACATCTGTAGGCGTTATTTCATTGATATCCTTTTTTCCAAGTTTCGGAAGAATATAGCGGCTGATTTGTGCTGTGTTATTTCTCAAAGTTGCGGGTGATAAGACATTTGCTTTCTTTGCAAGCCATTATTGAGCAACCTTGCAGAATGTAAAGATTTTTTTCTTTGTTTCTTTCTTTGGGTTGATTCCTTGAAAAATTTCGTTTTTCATGCTGTAAACTCTTTCTCTTGCAGCTTTGAGAGAAATTGTAGGGTATTCCCCGAGGGGCGTTGTTTGCTCTTTCATGTCAAAAAAATAACGAAATTACCATGTTTTCGTTGGTTGAGAACCATTCCTGACGGAAACACTCTTATAAATAATCCTGCAGAATCGGCTACTTTGTATGCTTTCTCTTTTGCCTCTAACCTTTTGATTTGCATATCAGTCAATGACATAATATACCTCCATACTATTAATTTATGGTTAGAGTCTGAATAACTTTTATTTGATTTCACAAAATTTTGTTTAGATTTTGGAATTTTTCTGAAAGAGTTCTGCGCTTGTAGAAAAATTTTCTCAAAGTTCTCTGTCAAAACTACAAATATTCGTATTGAAAAAAATCGTTTTTCGAGCGGTCGTTTTCGGGTAAATTGACTTTTTCCGTGTCCCATTTAAGTCCCAAAAGTATCAATGTGACAAAAGCTATGTGGGTATTACAAAAAAATTACAAAATGCAAAGCCATTCATCGCACCCCCCCTACTAGTCATAAAAAAGCCGAAATATTTTATATATATCGGCTAACAATTTTTTGTGACTTCAAAGCTTGGAGCTAATCTTAGTTGCGACTGCTCTAGTGTCGTCAAGATATGATTTTTCGTCTTCTATCAAGGATAGATGAAAGTGTTTGAAAAATTTTATCAAAACATAAAAAATGCAAAAAACACTTGAAATTTGATATAAAAATAATCGAAAAGGCGATTTTGACGATACTATCCAGAGTATTTGCAGTAAAAAATTATACTATGCTCGAAACTCAAAAGTATCCATACACTTCTTGTTTTTCACCTCTTTTTAATTCTTGCCTTTTGCTTTTTCCTATGCTAGATTTTTTCTAAATAAAGTATAGACTTTTTACTTAGGAGAAATCACATGAAAAAGGCACTTCTTTTTTGCATAATGAGTTGCTTCTTTTTTGCTTCTTATGCTGTTGCACAGGAACAAGAAATTGCAGATACGCCGATAGATGCAGTTGACAGAAGCACACCCATTACAATTGAGCATGAGGGAAACGATAGTTTGGGTGCGGCGCTTGCTTTAGCTCTTAAAGAACGTCTCAATGCAAGCAATCTTTTCACCTTGGAAGACATGGATACGCCAAAATTTCGTATTCTTCTTTCAACAACTCCGGAATTTGAAGACAGACCCTATGTAGGATCGGCCTATGCGGCAGTTTGGGTGTTTTCACAAAGTGAAGCCAATCTTCGCCACTATATTTCAAGGGAAGTAGGCGTTTTTACTCCGGAAGATATTAGTGAATTGGCAACAAAATTAATTGAAAAAACTGACGGCCTCGCTGTCCGTTACTCATACCTTTTACCGGACAACCCATTATAAAAACTAACTATATTAATGGCGATACTCTATAGTAGTATCGATAATTCTTGGCAGTTTCAAACTTCATCGATTTGAAACTGCCAAACTTTTTAATCGAAGATAAAATCAGACACGTAAAAGCCGCACAACATTTTGAAATATGGGCATTAATATAGCGAGAAATGTGGGTTAGTCTACGCCATTCTAATTTGTTTTTTATGCTTCGCATACAAAAACCTCACTGCGCAAAAAACGTGGTTTTTGCTTGCTCGCTAAAGCCTTTGTTCGCTTCGCTCACATAAAATTCACTATTTTGAATAGATTTCACCCAAATCAGAATGGCGTGGGTTAGTCTACAAGCATATTCTTTATTGAATCAATCCAAAGAGCTTTAAAGCCAACTCTTTCCAGCAATGAAACACATTCAACTTGACATTCAAAGGCATTTTTTTCAAGTTGCGACTTCCACGAATCCGCATTATCGCCTGCCATATCTTCTTCGGCATGTTTTCCGATAAGCGTGAGAAAAGGGAAAAGATACACTTTTTTTATGCCTTGAGAAGAAAGTAAAGGAACAATTTCGCTCAAGGTATGGCTGCCCTCCATACATGCGAAGAAAAGGCGTTTATCTATTTTTTGCAAATCATTATAAAATGTGAAATAGGTTTTGTCCGCTTCTTTTTGGCGCGCTTTTTTGCTGCCATGCCCCATGTAAAGAATAGCCTCATTTGGGCTTTGCAAAAGAGAAATATCATTGGCAAGAGCTTGTGCTGCTTGATTGAAATATGCGCTTTCGTGAAGAAGCGGCGACGCAATATCTATATGCACTTCATGCAGATTCATAATGTCTTTAGCGACATTTAGCAAATTTTTATATTCAGCGCCTGATACTAAGTGTAAGGATTGTATGATGATATGCGTATAGTTTTCAAAAAGCATTTTTTCAATGGCTTTTTTTACCGAATCAGTCTTTTTGCCTTTGTCTGCAAGGATTTTACGACTCATTTCAGAGGTAAACGCGTGGCGCACCGCAAGAGGATTAAAGGTATGCTCCGCTTCTTTACAAAATTTATTGAAAGCTTGCTGAGCATTAAAACTTCCAATTCCGTATGCAACGAGGAGTATACCTTTTTTAGTCATTATTTTTGATACTCTAGAAGTGAATATGAACTTGTTCGCTGTCTTTGGATTGCCTTTTTTCGATAGTTCCTATTTGCCAAATTTTTTCGTTCATGGCGGAGAAGCGATTGAGAATATCTTCAGCGCTTTTTGAATCAACAATAATAATATAGCCAATGCCACAATTGAAAATCTGTAGCATTTCTTCCCATGTCATGTCGCCTTCTTTTTTAATCCAATCAAAAACAGGAAGAATATCCCATGAGCAGAAATTAATATGCGCCTCAACCTGTGAGGGAAGCACACGAGGGATGTTGTCGTAAAAACCACCGCCTGTAATGTGCACCATGCCTTTTACGGCAAAATCGCGCATAACATTCTTTAATGTTTCAACATAAATCTTTGTTGGCGCAAGAAGCACGTCTTTCACGCTTTTTTCCGTGCCGGGAAAGATATCATCCTTATCAAGCCCGCTTTTTTCGAGAATTTTGCGTACAAGACTGAAACCGTTTGAGTGAATTCCTGTAGAGGGTAAGGCTAAAATAACGTCATGCACGCTGATGCTTGAACCGTCAACAAGCTTGCAATTATCCACAAGCCCAACGCAAAAACCGGCCAAGTCATAATCATTATTGCCATACATTCCGGGCATTTCAGCGGTTTCTCCACCCAAGAGCGCACAAGAAGCTTGCTTACACCCATCGGCAATACCTACAACTACTTGCTTGGCAATTTCAATATCAAGCTTTGAAGTTGCATAATAATCCAAGAAAAATAAAGGCTTAGCACCTTGTACTAAAATATCGTTGACACACATTGCAACAAGGTCTATACCTACAGTATCGTGTTTATTGAAGTCTATAGCGAGTTTAAGCTTTGTGCCGACGCCGTCTGTAGCGCCGATAAGGATAGGATCTTCCATACCGGAAAGATCCGGACGAAACAGACCGCCAAAGCCGCCGATGTCTGACAAAACGCTGTGATTATGCGTCTGTGCGACGACATCTTTTATTTGTTGCACAAAAGTATTTCCGGCGTCTATGTCCACCCCGGCTGCTGTATATGCTTTACTTCGGTTGTTATCCATGGTTTCCTCACATTTATTATCACGGTAAAAGTCACTCATTCAACTTAAAGTATTGTACAAAAATTTTTATCGATTGACAAGTTATTTTTGGAGGGTTTTAATGATAAAGTATATTGCTCCATTTTTTGGCTTTATTGGCATATTTTTTTATGCGTCCGTAGTTAATTCTGCACAATTTGATAATGGCGAAATTCGCACAAACAACCAAAATTCAATACTATTTGAAGAAGATGAACAAAATTCTGCTCAAATTATACGAGTTAAACCATCTTTACAAACAGACAGTGAACGTGATATACATAATTTTATTGAAATTCATCCGGAAATATATGTTGACCCTTTTGAGTTTACAGAACCGAATGTTACAAATTAATTTAAGGAATCACTATGAATCTGCTTGTTCTTGGAATTGGAAATATCCTTCTCACCGATGATGGACTTGGCGTACATGCCGCATTAGAGCTTATGAAAGAAGAAATGCCACCAAATGTTACCGTTATGGAAGCAGGAACTTTTACCCACGATGTCTTCTATCTTTTTGAGGAATACAGTCACGTTCTTATACTCGATATCCTGCACGCAAAAAAAGAACCCGGCACAATCTACAGACTTACGGAAAAAGAACTTACGCAAAATACCGAGCAACGCATGTCCATCCATGATATAGACCTTATCGATTCCGTAAATATGGCAGAGCTTCTCTACAAAAAAAGACCGGAAATCTTTATCTTGGGAATGGAGCCGGAAAATTATACAACATGGAGTATGGAGCTGAGCCCTATTATCAAAGAAAGACTCCCCAAATTCATTGCGCAGGCCAGAGAAGAAATTCAAAGAATTTTGCAACAATGCAGTTAATATAATTCATTCAATTATAAAGGAAAATATATGTCAAGAAGTATACACCTTGCAGTACATGTACACAGAAATCCCTCTACTATGGCGGAAAGAGCCGCACACTACATAGCAGAGTGTTGTGAACAAGCCATTGCCGAACGAGGAAAGTTCACTCTTGCAATTTCAGGCGGTACTACCCCACTCCCTCTTTTCCGCTTGCTTGCAGGT
>CAYJPB010000136.1:0-5613 GCA_964371955.1 uncultured Desulfovibrionaceae bacterium
TCTCGTTGCCGATATACATAGCAGTGTGGAATCCATACGCTTTTTCTCCGTGCTTTTCAACAATACCGTTGGTTATGGTACAAATAACCCTAGGGAGGCTATAAGAATTTTTGAAAGCGTGCTACGGCTTGACCAAGCAGGCGCTGTATCAAATATGGCTATTGGAGCAGGTTATTCTGCCACAAGCAATATTATAGGCTATTTGAGCCAGTCGGGATTTAACCTAAACGCTGCAATGGGGCAAGCTCCTGCCGTAGTATATGCAGATGAAGTTTTACAAGGTGATTTTCTACAAGATGGTATGTCAACAGGTTCTGAAAGTAGCGTGTCACAGGTAGATGATGAAAGTATCAAAAACGGTCTTGCCCTTTGGCTTTTGCCTATGTATAAATACAGCACTGTATCGGGCATTTCTGTGGGAGCTTTCAATCACGGATATGATAGTAGCCTCGGCGGTTTGAGCCTTGGCACTGATTATACTTTTCATAATGCCTTCCGTATAGGGCTTGCCTTTAACCTTGGCACGGGTTACACCGAAAGCACAGGCGATTTAAGCAAAACCGATAGTGACTTTGACTTTTGGGGGCTCTCGCTCTATGGGGCTTATTATAACAACAATTTCTCGCTTATGGCAGATGTGGGTTATAGCTCCGTAACAGGCGAATTAAGCCAAGAAGTACCTGCTATTTTAGGCAGCTCAAGCCTTGAAGCCAATACCGAAAGTGATGTTTGGACAGTAGGCTTAACAGCGGAATATATTTTTGAAACTACGTTCATGGACATCACACCTCATGCAGGCATACGTTATATGAATGTAAACATTGCCGACTACGATACAGAAAATAGCCGTGGCATTATCGCCCAAACCGAAAGCGACAGTCAAGACTTATGGTATTTCCCCGTCGGCGTGACTTTCTCTAAAGATTTTGAAAGTGAAAGCAATTGGACATTTACCCCGCGCGCAGATATAGGCTTCATTGCCGCCGCAGGTGATTTACACGCCACAAGTGTTTCATCAATCCCCGGCGTTGCAGGAAGCGCAGAATATACTATGCAAAATGTGGACAATTTTGCCTTCAACGGTGGCGTGGGCTTTGATATTGTAAATAAAGATAATGGTTTAAGCTTTGGTTTCAACTACAATCTTCAAGCTTCAAAGCACGAAACGGGGCATATGCTCAATGTTTCATTTAGGTTGGAGTTTTAAGGAAACACTGATTTAATAAATTTGTGCTAAAATTGCTTGTTGATTTCATTTCCCTTTGTGGCACAATCTTTTTATGCCAAACTGACAGAATAGTATCTGATTATCAAAATAAATGTAACGTGTATAAGGAAGGACTATCCCAAAATCCCCTGCAAAGCCATACTTGCAAGTTTTTCAGTGTTCGGGCAAAGGTGACTGTATCTTTGTGTCATAGATAAGCTTTTATGCCCTAAAAGAGTAGAGATAGTATAGAGTGGTGTACCTCTTTGTGCGTGCCAACTAGCGAAAGTGTGGCGTAAGGTATGGAAGACTATGCGGTCTCTGCGGTCATCTCGCCCCTCGTTTAGCCCAAGCTCTTGCACTGTTCGTTCAAAGGTATGCGATATTTCCGTATTCGTAAAAATACGCTCATTAAGAGCTTGCCCGTTAAATCTATTTTTTAACATTGTTTCAATTTCTGCTGTCATATGGGCATGGCGACTTTCCTTATTTTTAGGGTCTCTAATAAAAATAGTTTTCCCATCAAAATTTATATCTATCCAAGTTAATGCAAGAATTTCTCCTGCCTTTAATCCACAAAACAAACTCAGCAATGCTATATCGTGAGTATTTATACTTTTTTCTTTTAACGCCGCCAGAAGTCTACTTGCTTCATCAACAGTGAGAAAACGCTCTCTTTTATTATCACTTCTTGGCTTTGATATAAGGCGTACAGGATTTTGCAAAGTGCTGTCAATTCTTGAAATAGCATAGTTAAAAATTTGTGAAATAATCGTGATAATATAACGCTTTGAAGAATCACTAAGCGGTTTATTGGTACGTTCTGAAACAATATTATTCAGGTATGCCTTAAAATTATCCATTTTGCGTACATCAATTTTCTTTAGTGGAGTGTTTTTAAAAAACGGGTCAAGATATTTATTCAATACGTTAAGCTCGTATTGTATGCTTTTCACATTTTTGTTATTTGCTCGCTGTAGAGCGAGGTAACCATTTTCAAAAATACCTCGTATAGTAAGAGATTTTTCTTGTTCTCTCTGTTCTTTTATTTGTTCGTGCTTTTCTATATTCTCTTCACGCATTTCCTTATATGTTTTAGCTCCAATGCCACTTTTTTGATTAGTACGTAAGGTCATCAAGATTTTTTCGCAATCTTCTTGCTTTACGCCATCAGACCACCAACCAACACCCTCTGAAATTGTTTTACCGTCTAATTTGTAAACGAGTGTATAATAACGGTCAGCTCTTTTGCCGTGCTTACGTGTGGCATGTTCACGATAGCGTATACCTTTACTTGCTTTAATCCATTGCGTTGACATATTATCTCTTTTCCGTTAATAGTTTGCATATAAATTGTTTGAGTCCAAGTAACAAAAATGTAGCGTTTTTGTTTTTTAGATATACTTCACGATAAATACTTTATGAAATAGTACAACTATTGTACAACTTTTTCCTGTGAAATAAGGTTTTTTCTTGTGATGTATTATGAAGCAATATATGCTATAATTCCTTGGTAGTCAAGAGAAATATGATAATTTATAAAAACAAATGAAAGTTTTTATAAAAATTCGTAACCAGCAGGCCGTAAGTTCAAATCTTATAATCGACAACAGTTATTTCAATAAAAATCAATAGTTTAATTTATGTTGACGTTAAAGATACATTTTATGGATTATATTAATTTTGCCCAAAAATGTGTCCAAAGACAAGACTAAGCAAAAGCTTAAAAATAACTTTTACTTGTTTTTATCATTTTTTTGTTCGCTTCATCTATAAGTGCGTTGAAAATATTGTCCAAATTTTTCTGTGAGCATTTTTATCATTTATCTATGATTAGGCAGCAAAACACATCAAGCCCTGAATAAAATCAGAATAACTAGGACAGTCGAATTTTTTTAGCAAAAAAAACTTGACAAGTGAAGTATGAATGGATATGTTCTCTTGAGTTATGAATGCAGGAGCGTGGCTCAGGGGTAGAGCACTTCCTTGACACGGAAGGGGTCAGCAGTTCAAATCTGCTCGTTCCTACCAATGCTGATACGGGAGAAGCTTGCTTCTCCTTTTTTTTAGTAGCTTGCTTCTTCTTTTTGATAGAAGCTTGCTTCGGATTTTGAGATAGAAGCTTGCTTCGGATTTTTAATGAGAAGTTCACTTTGGATTTTATCAAAAAATCCCTCTTATTTCAACTATTTGGAGTTTTTAATGTTGCTTGATAATGTTGCTGTTGAAGGTAATGATTTTGAAAAAATTGAAGACGTGCTCAAAGCAGGTCTTTCAGGTAAAAAAATGAAAAGCGTACTTGCTGTGCGCATTAATGATGAGTTGTTTGATATTTCCGCAACTTTACCACAAAACACAACAGCTATCGAGACAGTTCAAGCAAATTCACAAGAAGGGCTTGATTTAATTCGCCACTCAACAGCACACATTCTGGCACATGCAGTCTTAAATCTTTTCGACAATGTGAAAGTTACAATCGGACCTTCCATTGAAAACGGCTTCTATTACGACTTCGATGTTGAAAAACCTTTCTCGATCGATGACTTTGAAGCGATTGAAAAGGAAATGCAAAGCTTAATTCGTGCTAATTTACCTTTTGAACGCTCTGTCGTTTCAAAAGAAGAAGCGGTGAAAATTTTTACAGAAATGGGTGAAAGCTACAAAGTTGAAATCATCAATGATTTAGATGCAGAAACCGTTTCACTTTATAAATGCGGAAACTTTTTAGATTTATGCCGCGGACCGCATATTCCCACAACTGCTTTCGTCCCCTCTTATAAATTGATGAGCGTTGCCGGCGCTTACTGGCGTGGCGACTCTAATAATAAAATGCTTTCAAGAATTTACGGAACTGCCTTTGCAAGCGAAAAAGATTTGAAAGCACATCTTCACCGTCTTGAAGAAGCAAAAAAGCGTGACCACAGAAAACTCGGCAAAGAACTTAAACTCTTTACTTTTTCAGAAGAATACGCTCCCGGCATGGTTTTCTGGCTTCCCAAAGGGGCTTTAGTCCGCACAATTTTGGAAGATTTTTTGCGTAAAGAACACATGAAGCGCGGTTATGAACTTGTTCAAGGCCCGCAAGTATTACGCCGTGAATTGTGGGAAAAATCAGGACATTATGCAAACTATCGTGAAAACATGTATTTTACAGAAATTCACGACGATGTAAAAAATACGGTAGATGTGCACGGTGTTAAACCCATGAACTGCGTGGGACATATGATTATTTATAATAATGATATCAGATCTTACCGCGATTTACCGCAAAGATATTTTGAACTTGGCGTTGTACACAGACACGAAAAATCCGGAGCATTGCACGGTTTGTTGCGTGTGCGCCAATTCACGCAAGACGATGCGCATATTATCTGTACACCTGAACAACTTGAAGATGAAATTATTGGTGTAATCAATCTCTCCGACGATTTGATGAGTCTTTTTGGCTTTGATTATCGCATTGTTATTTCCACTCGTCCCGAAAAATCTATCGGCTCTGACGAAGCGTGGGAAATAGCTACAAACGCGTTGATAAATGCTGTGAAAAAGAGAAATCTGCCTTATACAATCAATGAAGGCGACGGCGCATTTTACGGTCCGAAAATCGACATAAAAGTAACAGATGCGATTGGACGTGAATGGCAATTATCTACAAATCAAGTAGATTTCACTTTGCCCGAACGTTTTGACCTCAACTATATCGGATCAGATAACGAAAGACATCGCCCCGTTATGGTACATAGGGCAATCTTAGGCTCTCTTGAACGTTTTGTCGGGGTTCTTACAGAACATTATGCCGGCGCTTTCCCTACATGGTTGAACCCCGTGCAGGCAAGAATTCTCACAATCACCGATGCGCACAATGATTATGCAAAAGAAGTGCAAAACTATTTACAATCTCAAGGTTTCCGCGTGGAAACAGACCTTAGAAATGAAAAACTCGGCTTCAAAGTTCGTGAAGCTCAAGTAGAAAAAATCCCTTATATGCTTGTCATCGGGGATAAAGAAATGGAAGACAAAGGCGTGAATGTGCGCCCCCGTATCGGTGATAATCTCGGCTTCTATACAAAAGAAGCTTTTGCAGAGCTTTTACTCGCCGAATGTGAACAACCCTTTAAGCAAGGAGGAATGAGCTATCGCTTCGCCTAACGTAAAACCACGTAAAGATGCACCGCAAGACGGTGTACGTCGTAACGATCAGATCAAGGCACGCGAATTGCGTGTAATCGGTGCTGACGGAGAACAATTGGGTATTTTAACTAAACAAGATGCTTTACAAGCAGCCAAAGAACAAGGCTTTGATTTAGTTGAAGTTTCACCGAATGCTGAACCGCCTGTATGCCGTATTATGGACTATGGAAAATTCAAATACGAACAACAAAAGAAAAAGCAAGAAGCTAAGAAAA
>CAYJPB010000137.1:0-5612 GCA_964371955.1 uncultured Desulfovibrionaceae bacterium
ATATAATAGTGTTGCGATTTAACAACAAAGGAATCAAAAAAAGAAAACCTCTCTAACTGTGAAGCTAAAGAGGTGAAAATTATTGCAGTTACGGGATATCATGAAGACATTTCAGCTGGTTACTGACATTATCAAGCCTTTGATAAATAATCATTTAGGTTAAATGACAGCAGTTAACAATTTTTTATTGATTGACATAATCTCTATAAATGGTGTATGAGTAACTTGTACTGTAAAACGATTATAATCTTAACTGCTAAATTGATACGGGGAAGAGAATATGTACAAGTTTTGAAAAATTTTTCTTTTTGGACTATAATACTTGCGATTGTATTTTTTCCTGTAACATATTTTATTATCATGTTTTCACTTATTAAATTTATAGCCAGCTTATCCGACTCTACAAACAGATAGCTGCGTTTATTATTTTATTGGAAAGTCACTAGCGTGAGTGACTTGAAGAAGCTCCCCGCTCTCTAAATCGCAGGCAAAAACGTAAAGATTCAAATCGGGGTTATACGAAAAAGCTGAATCTAAGCCTTGAAATTTATCTGTTGCGGGGTAAACCAAAGCCATATTTCCTTTGCTCTTCAAATATTTGTGCCCGTAAGCAAACATTTGATACATATCTGCTTGAGAAATATCAAAGTTATTTTCAGATGGGTCTAAGCGTTTCCATTTAGCATCTATTACCCATGTGCTTTCACCTTGTTCTAAAAGAATGTCGGGCTTGAGTAAGAATTTACCACTTTCTTCATACGAGCATAAATAGTGCCTACTGCTTTGACTTGTAAGCTTTGTTCCTTTATCAAGTCTTTTGCGTAAAGAATCGACAACAAAAGCTTCGAACAATTTTTCCATTGGAAATAGCAAGCTTATTCCTCGCCATGTGTCATATAGTGCTGTGGGGAGATTGCTTTGTAAAATAAGAGTACACCAAGGCTTTATGGCTTCATAATGCGTCATGTGCCGAGCTTTTTGCCATTGCTTCATGTCATTTTTCACATTATTACTTAACGGCACTTGCTCCATCATTTTGATGAGTTGAGTAGCATGTATCCAATTTTCAGAATCTTTTGTGGATTTGTGGCAAAGATGTAAGGCGGTTTTGAGAAGTCTGTTTTCAGCTCTATCAACAGAAAAAATATTATGGCAAACATGCGTTAAATGCTGTTTGTGCATTGGCTGACGCATTTGACGGGCGATGTTTATTTGCCCGCGAATGAAAGTACGTTCTTCATTCACTTTATTATATTGCGAATGCAAACCCTTTTTAAGAAGTTGAGCTAATTCTTGCAAATATATACGAATAAGCCATTCAGTAATTGGTTTATTCATACACTTGATTGAGGCTAAATCCGCTTCTTTTGTATCTTTACCAAGATAGATTGTAAGCATGCGCCAAAGTAGGCTGCGTGTTTTTTCTTTTTCTTGGGCGTATTCATGTGTTTTCGGCAAAATTTCAATATGTGTACCGCACGGGGTTTCAATCATTCCCACATAATTATTCAGGCGCAAAGTCTTTGTGCCCTCAATATCAACAAAAGAGGTTTCGCTTTTTCCCCATTTAGAATGAAGTTCACACAGCCAATCAAATGCAGAAGGAGAGATATGCGCTCTGTCAAGCGTATCTTCTTCTAAAGGCTTTGTTGTAAGCCTTGCATATTCCCGGACTGTGATGAGTTTCATTTTTTTATATATTCTTCCGCACATCTAAAAATATACCGAGCGTGACTATGTGTTGTTGCTGTTCTATCGTATTTAGGTAAGAATGCTTCGGCTATAAGGTTGTGAATTGTATCTTTTATAACATCTGCAGGTAACTTATCCACAAAAATGTTAAACAATTCAGAATTATTTTCTTTATAGGCAATAAGAGTATAATTTTTCCAAGTACAAGTTCGTGTCACATTTTCAATCTTTTTGCCATTTACATCAACGAAATAATTTAAACTTTTGTCTATTGTAGGGGCAGTATTATTCCATGCATTACCAACAATTAAGTTATCAGCATTCGTTGACTTTCAGGTTGGGTGAACAATCCCGACATAACTTTCTATGCTTTCAAAAGCTTCATTGTTTATTTGCCATATCTCTCTGTTAAGATTTGAAAATTCGTTATCATCTAAAAATGAAGAAAGCTCTTTTTTTCTGATAAATCTAAACTCCTCATCTTTTTTGTGGTCATTTAAAACAAGATGAATTTTATTCCAATCTTCAAAGAAATATTCTTGAAGTAGGGGAATGACTGTTCCTTGGAAAGCTTCTTTGAGTTCATTTATGGTGACAATGTCGTCAAGATTTATAAAAGCAGCGTGCCCAATGCAATAATCTCGACCGAGAAGCACTTCAATCCTTTCGTTCATTGCGGTAAGGACATCTCTTAAGGAAATGTCACTATCCTCAATATATTTGTCTTCTAGCAATTGCGGTTGTGGGGGCATTTCAACGAAGGTGAAACGCCTACGAAGTGCAATATCAAGCCCCGTCAAAGACCTATCTGCCGTGTTCATTGTGCCGATAATATAAAGATTATCAGGAACACCAAAAGATTCACGGGAATATGGGAGAATTGTTTTAAGTTCTTCTTTTGCGCCTAACCGTTTGGATGGCTCAATAAGAGTAATCAGCTCACCGAAGATGCCTGAAATATTACCCCTGTTTATTTCGTCGATGATAAGGACATAGTTTTCATTCTTTTTCTCATCTTGTGGACTTACAAGATTTTTCAGGTTTTCTTTTTCTTTTTCGTTTAACGCAAGACTATATAGAGTAAGTTGACTAAATTGTTTTTCTTGTAAATTACTTACGGGCATTGAAGGATCAAAATGGCAAAGCCAACGAACATTTCGTGCTTGTCTATAAACATATCCTTGATGATTAGCTATATCTTCTTGTGTGAAATATTCATAATCTCCTACGATTTCAGCAATGGCACGAATCTTTGTTAAGCCTTCAGGTACAACAACAATGTCACCTTTCTTCATCTTTTGTGAAAAATTGTAAACCATAGCTGTAATCAAACCATTTGTACGCTCTTCATCTTCTAGTCGTGAAGCAATTTCCTCACGGCTTGCTTGCACACTAAAATCATGATTGCCACCGTACCCCATAAGTATTTTATTGTTTTTAAGGCAGTATGTATATGTATCTCTATCTTTGTAGCTATCACCTAAAGACATTTTCCAAATTTGCTTATTTTCAACACTTTGAATAGGTAATGACTGAATAGTACGAGCTTGAGCGGCTTCACAGATTTCTTTAAATATTCCATCTTTAACAGCGTAAGTGATAGTTCCAGACTTGTTGTCATCGTCATCAGCAATAGTAGGTCGTAATCCCTCTACAAAATCTTCATAACTGTAGCTCTGATGAAAGGTTACAAACTTAATCTTACCAATGTCTAAAAGCCTATCAAATTCTTCTTTTTGCTTGCTTCTATCTGTAATATTAACAAATTCGGGAGATAAAATTTCTAAAGCAGCATTAATGGTTTTATATGTTTTTCCTGTACCTGGAGGACCGTAAAGAATTTGGTTGAGTGGTGTTTTAAAAACTTTTTCAGAAGTTTTTATTAAGCGCTCAGCACGCATAGCTTTATCAGAATTTGTATGAGCATTTATAATAGGTGTATTATCTGTTTCTTCTCTAAATTTCATATATTTTTTAATTCTACTTCTGTAATCAGCTGTCCCTTCAAAATATGTGTCATATATATCTTTCCCAGTTGTAGAGTTCATTTCTATTGAATGTTTTGGTTTCCTCTTGTTATAAACATCATCTTTTGAATACTGAAACAGTGATAACAGACTAAAGCATTTATCTTTATCATATTCATCATCAATATTTATATTTTGGTGTTCTTCAAGGCTTTGAATTCTACTTTTATATCCTGCTTGCGTGCTAGAATCAACACCTTGTTCTTTCAGCCATGCTTCATATTTCTCTTTTTTCATAACTACTCCATGCAAACGATGAACTCTTAAGTTATTTTTATTGTACCATTGACTACCAAAAAAATCAAATAAATATAAGAAGCAGAAAAAGAGATTTATATGACCACTTTTGAAAAGAGATATGCAGTTCATTTTAGAAAAGCATAAAATTCATTCCTAAAACCCTTTGCCTGTACTTCACCCTTGCATAGGCAATATCAGCTACAAACCAACAACTCAAAGCCTTCCACTTCGGTGTTTAAATCATTATTTTTCAAATGGTTACAGAATGTACAAAAAAGAGTAAGAAGAAAATTCGTTTCATTTTCTCCTGACGTCGAATATTCATCCCTACTCTTATCATAATGTACAAAAGTCATTTCATCTTCCGTTGAAAATCCATACATTTTGCATAAGGTTTTCTACTTTTTTCAAATGGAAATGCTCCGCTGTAGTAAAAAGGTATTGAGCGTATAAAACTATTCCTTGTTTTGTTTTGGAAAACGACTCATGCCAAAGTTGCGTAGTCCGTCATTGTCCTCAGCTTTGGTGTCAGCTTTAGCCATGTATGAGATTTGATTATAAACATTTTGCATTTGTTCCTGCATTTTCTCAGGCCCATCACACCTTCGTATTGATAAACCATTCCTGCTCATATCAACTTGACCATCAGTGACATTACAATGATGCACACAACCAGAAACGTTTACACCAAGAATTCTGCCCCATGCTGCTTCTGCATTATGGAAGACATGCGAATATGAACGCACCTTTTCTCCATTCAAAAGCAAAAGCACATGATAGTGTTGATGAAGTGATACACCTTGCTCCATAACCCAGAAATACATAGGATCTAAACCTTGTCTTTTATATTTCTTCGCGATATAAGCGATAGTTTCAGAAATATAATTATTGGCTGAAACTATAGGATAATCAGATGGGAAGTGTAAGTCAAAACGTACGGCTAAAGTCTTGCTGTGCATTTCTGTGTACACCTGTAGAAGCTGACCAAGTGGTGTAAGTATTTCTTCACGGAATGGATAATCAGGCACTGCTATGCCATTTGAGGTAAACATAAGTATTTCCTCTCAGTTTAAAGATTAATAAAAGATCAAGAGAAATCTATAGGCAAAAACAAATCTATCTCTGCCACACTATTTCATTGCCTATATAGTAAATTTTTCTAGATAGTTATGTATATATTTATATGTATTACATATATCCGATTTCGGAAAAATTTTTAAGGCCTAGTGCCTCGACATAAAAATTTTTATAAGCCCTTGTTTCTCTCATACTATGTATGTCCGAATTATCTTTTGATTTTAGTCCTGCAGTAAAACTCACCGCAGGCAGTTAAAGGAAAATTTGCCCCTTTAAAGGTACGCTGACCACAACAAAAAAGGTCAAAAGAACAACTAGGTAACATATTGAAATAACAATGCTTTAAAAACATTCCCAATAAACAAGTTCGAAGGCTCAAAGCTTCGAAGGTTTATATTTTCACTCTATAAGCCAAAAATCCTCAAATGACACACAAGTTGCTAACCTAAACAAATTGGAGATAATGGAATAAAAAGGCGAACCTTCAAAGCCCGCCTTTTTAACTTCAAAAAAGAGTTTATTTGATGTAGTACAAAAAAAGTGTTATTGAATTTTGTCATAATTTTCTATAAATAA
>CAYJPB010000138.1:0-5588 GCA_964371955.1 uncultured Desulfovibrionaceae bacterium
AAGGACTCGAACCCACGAATGACTGGACCAAAACCAGTTGCCTTACCGACTTGGCTACACCCCAACACAAATTCCGAAGAAATCTCGGAATAACATTATGACTCAACAATTGGAAAAATCGGAAAAACTTCAGCTTCGTCCATCGTTTCAAAATAAAGCCATGCTTTTTCAGCCTGTGCTTTATCAGAAAAAACTCCGAACATTGAAGAACCGCTTCCGCTCATCAGAGTAATCACTGCCTCAAACGCAATCAGTTTTTCTTTATAATTTCCCAATGCAGGAAATGAAGAGAAAACGCATTGTTCAAGATCGTTTCTGAAAAGAGTATTCATCGTTGCGTCGAAAGGTTTTATAGCTTGACTTGAAACGCTTGTCAAGTTTTCAAATGCACTTTTTTTATTTTTTTTATCAAGTATTTGATTTTCTTCTCTATATTTTTTAAATATTTCTTTTGTATTCACGTGAATTTTAGGAGTTAACAATAATATGTAATAATTTTTGAGAAAAGAGATGTCAACTTCTCTCATTTTTTCGCCTATTCCCTCAATCAACATTGCTTTATTTTGAAGGAAAAAAGGCACATCTGCGCCAACTTTGACGGCAATTTCGTTCAACCAAGGCATGTCTTCTTCATTTGGGACAAAATGTTCATCAAAACTTAATTCTTTGTATTGGGCATATAGGTAGCGGAGTAAAAAACCTGCATCGGCTGAACCACCACCAAGCCCTGCCCCTGATGGAATGTTTTTTTCTAAATGAATAGAGAGAGGAGCATTATATTTTGTGTGTTCGCAAAAAAGTGAATAGGTTTTAGTTAATGTGTTGTTATTTAGGTCAAAATTTTGCTGATTGCATGTCATTTGAAATGACGAAGTGATATTTTCATCAAGAATTGTAATGGTGTCGTGCGGATTTTTTACAGGAACGAAAAGACTTTCAAGTTCGTGGTATCCATTGGCACGTCTTCCGACAATATGGAGGAATAAATTAATTTTACAGGGAATTGAAAACGTATTTTGCATGCGTGTGTATACCAGTCTTATAATTTTGGGGGATATGTTGAACATTTCGGCTCATATATATCCCCCGATGTCGAGTGTTTACTCGAATGATGAACGTGTATTGTTTGCGTATTTCACAAGTGCAAGCATAACAGGCACTTCTACAAGCACACCGACAATAGTTGCAAGTGCAACGGGGCTGTCAGCTCCAAAAATGGCAATTGCAACGGCAACGGCAAGTTCAAAGAAATTTGAAGCGCCAATCATACCGGCAGGTGCGGCTATACAATGTGGAAGTTTTAACGCCTTACTTACATAATACGCAAGGAAGAAGATGAACACAGTTTGAATAATCAACGGAATTGCAATAAGCACAATATGTAAAGGATTGCTAAGGATTACATCGCCTTGGAATGAGAAAATAAGCACCAAGGTCAACAATAAGCCAATAATTGTGATATTGCCGAATTTGGGAATGAAGACATTTTGAAAATAATCTTCACCTTTTTGCTTAACAATGCTTGTACGTGTGAAAATACCGCCTGCAAGTGGAATAACAACAAAAAGCACAACAGAAAGAATAAGGGTATCCCAAGGGACGGTAACACCGCTCACGCCAAGTAAAAATGCAACAATTGGGGCGAAAGCCACAAGAATAATCAGATCGTTTGTAGCGACTTGAACAACTGTATACGCAGCATCGCCTTTAGTGAGATGACTCCACACAAACACCATTGCCGTACAAGGTGCAGCGCCCAAAAGAACAGCGCCTGCAAGATACTCTTGCGCCAAATCGGTAGGAATAAGACTTTTGAAAATCACATAAAAGAATAGCCATGCAATGGCAAACATTGTGAAAGGTTTAATAAGCCAGTTGACAACCCAAGTAACAAGCAAACCTTTGGGATTTTTACCCACATTTTTTACGCTTTGAAAATCCACTTTCAGCATCATGGGGTAGATCATAAGCCAAATCAAAATTGCAATGGGAATTGATATGCTTGCGTATTCAAATCTGCCCAAAAACTCGGGTATTTGTGGCAAAAATCTGCCGATTAATACGCCTACTACCATACACAAAGCTACCCAAACCGTAAGGTATCGTTCAAAAAAACCGATACTTCCTTTTTCTTGTTCCATTGTTTTTCCTTTATTTAACAATTTATATCACGCAAATTAAGCGTTTCACTCTTGATTTCTGTAATCTCATCAAGAATTTTCCTAGCTTTAACAGTACCCTCTACAGATAAAGTGTAATGCATATTCTTTCCACGTCTGGCAGAATCAACTATTTCGGCATCGCATAAAATTTTCATGTGATGGGATAATGTCGATTGCTCTATAGGCAAAGCTTCAAGCAAATCACATGCGCATTTTGTTCCACTTTGTAGACATTCGAGTATACTCAGCCTGTTCGCATCGCAAAAAGCTTTAAATATCCTTGCTCTTTTTTCGTTTTCCGTCATAGTAACTCCATGTGTTAGGTTTATACGATATATATATATTTGTCAATATATACAAATAGCAAAATTAAAAATAATTTAATCATCAATATTTTCAATGCATAACAGACTACTTGCAATATTTCAAAGAATGAACTATACTTTTTCAGCTACAATTAAAGCAAATTCTGGAGGGTATATGAACATTTTGATTTTTGGACCAAACGGCAGCGGTAAAGGTACACAAGGCGCTCTTTTGATGGAAAAATTCGGTATAGCACACATAGAATCCGGCGCGGTGTTTCGTAAGCATGTCGGCGGTAAAACAGAGCTTGGGCTGAAAGCCAAAGAATATATGGATAAAGGCGAACTTGTTCCCGATGAAATCACTATCCCGATGATTCTTGATATTCTTAAGGAAGCAGGTTCTGACGGCTGGTTGCTTGACGGCTTCCCACGCAATATGGAACAAGCACGCAAACTTGATGAAGCGCTTGCAAGTGCCGATATGAAACTTGATTATGTTGTTGAAATCCTCCTTCCTCGCGAAATTGCAAAAGATCGTATTATGGGCAGAAGATTGTGCAAAACAAACAATAACCACCCAAATAATATCTTCATCGAAGCGATCAAGCCAAACGGTGATGAATGCCGAGTGTGTGGAGCTGAACTCTCCACACGAGCAGACGATCAAGACGAAAATGCTATCAACAAACGTCACGATATCTATTATGACAGTGTTGAAGGTACACTTGCCGCCGCGTATTACTTTAAAGACCTTGCCGAAAAAGGGCAAACAAAATACGTAGAGCTTGACGGAACAGGCACAATTGACGAAATTAAAGCCACCTTGCTTCAAGCTTTGTAGAAATCACGTAATTCCAATTTGAATAAAATATTCTTTACTAGAGCATTTTCAATTAAAAATCGTCCTATTAATGCTCTAGTCCGGTCATTGGAGCGTAGCGACATTGAGCGGCAAAAAGCAAGAATAGAAGCGGCTTTGCCGTTTCGTTAAATGATTGCTTTTTGTATATTATTTGGTTTAGAGCAGGTTCAATAATTATTGAAACTGCTCTAGCAGTGAATTATGGATTTTACTTCCCTATGAAACGAATAAGGTTTCCAGAGGAGATTATCTCCTTTAGGCTCGCCGCAGGCGAATATAATCCTTGTCAACATCATCTTAACCTATACTTTGATAAAGGTTCAGTCTGACATAAAAATAATTTGTCTAGTTAAAAGAATAATTGCGATTAACTCCTTAAACATTTTTCCTATAAAAAAAGTTTAAGGAGTTTTTTATGGCTGAAAAAAAAGCTGACACTAAAAAAGGCACTATTTCTGTTTTTACCTTGGCTATGATAAATGTAGCCGCTATTGTAAGTTTACGTGGGCTTGCGGCAGAATCTGTGTACGGGTTATCGTCTATTTTCTATTATTTATTTGCCGCTCTCTTCTTTCTTATTCCTGTGGCATTTGTTTCCGCTGAAATGGCGACATCATGGACGGAAAAAGGCGGTGTTTTCCGCTGGGTAGGCGAAGCTTTCGGCGGTGCATGGGGCTTTGTTGCAATTTTCTTGCAGTGGATACAAAACACTATTTGGTTCCCCACCGTACTCACCTTTGCCGCTGTTTCACTTGCATTTATTGGCAGTGATATGGCTTTTGACACAAGGCTTGCCGCAAATCCAACCTATACACTTGTTATTGTTCTTGGAGTATACTGGATAGCCACTTTGCTCAACTTCAGAGGGGCAGATTTCTCAGGTGCAATCAGTAAATGGGGCGTTATTCTTGGAACGCTTATTCCTGCAACTTTGCTTATTGTGCTTGGTATCGCGTATATGTTTACAGGGCAACCCGTTTATCTTGATTTCAACCCCTCAACCATTATCCCGGACATTAACAGTTTTAACAATCTTTCATTGGCTGTCGGAATTTTTCTCTTTTATGCCGGTATGGAAATGAGTTCTGTCCATGTAAAAGATGTTGCCAATCCGCAAAAAGATTATCCAAAGGCAATTCTTCTTTCTTCTGTTATCACCGTATTGATTTTTATTTTCGGCACGCTTGCCATTGCAATTGTTATTCCTCAAGGTGAAGTTAATCTTACTCAAAGTTTGTTAGTTGCTTATGACAATCTTTTCAAAGCTTTCGGCATTGAATGGCTTGGTTCTGTTGTTGCAGCTTGCCTTGCTTTTGGTGTGTTCGGGCAAGTTTCCACTTGGATTGCAGGCCCGAGTAAGGGTATTCTCACCGTCGGAAAGGCGGGTTATCTTCCCGTATGGCTTCAAAGAACCAATAAAGAGGGCGTGCAAGTTAATATTCTTCTTGTGCAAGCTTTAATCGTGACTCTACTCGCTATCCTTTTTGTTCTTCTTCCTTCTGTACAAGCGGCATACCAAATTCTTTCCGCCCTAACTATCACCCTCTATCTGATCATGTACATGCTGATGTTTGCCGCTTTTATCAAGTTGCGTTTCTCTCAACCTCGTGTTACACGTTATTTCAAAGTACCTTTCGGAACCTTTGGCGCTCTTCTTTTCGGCGGAGTTGGATTCTGCGCTTCCGCTCTTGCTTTTTTCTTCGGCTTCTTTCCGCCCTCTCAAATCTCCGTCGGTTCTCCAATGGTTTGGATGAGCTTGCTTGTTATAGGTAATGTGCTTGGTGTCGCAATTCCACTCAGTATCCACAGTATTCGTAAGCCTGAATGGAAAGTAGATGCCGGCGATTTCGCTCCATTCTCGTATGAAGTAAAAGAACACATAAGCAGTGTTAGTACAGTAAGTGCTTAGGTGTTCTTGGGGGAAAGGGAAAACCCCCTATCCCTTTCCTTGCAAACTTTTTAATACCACCGCTTATCAATTTGTGCTTGTAATTTAACTAATGTGGTGGCGGTGGGAGTGGTATAATGACAGAATAAGGGTAACTTATTTAAAGGGTGCATAAAATTTGATGTAAACCGCTGAACCAAACGCAAGCCGTAGGCTTGCAAAAATCGTCACTTGCCTTTTCCCACACTCACTTCACTGATGAAAGGGGAAAGAGCTTGAATGAAATACAGCAAATCTTGATAAGTGAGTGTGGGACTTTGTGACGATTAAGCAGGTAACGCAGGTGTTTCCAAAGAGGATTTGCCAAG
>CAYJPB010000139.1:0-5578 GCA_964371955.1 uncultured Desulfovibrionaceae bacterium
AGTATTTGTCATTGTGATTGCGTCGCTGTTTGATACTTCATGGCTACCAGTACCGGAAGCATACAAAGCTATAGCACTAATACCGGCAGTGCCATTCTCTGAAGTTGCGGTATTTGTTATTGTTATTGTGTCATTGTTTGTTAACTTATGGCTACCATCATTAGCAGCATACAAAGCATAGGTAACAGCATTGGTGCCGGTAGCTCCTGTTGCTTCATTTGTCATGGTGATTGAGCCGTCATTTGATAATTCATGGCTACCTTTGCCATCAACATACAAAGCAAAGGCAAAGGATCGGGCAGAGTTAGTATGATGCGTTGTCTTTGCTGTAGTTTCGAGAGAGATTGTGCCATTGTTTGTTAATTTTAAATTGTATGCATTGCCGGAAATATCGTAAGCATACATACCATAGGTATAGGCTTCTACATCGGTCGTATCTGACGTGATTGTATTATTTATTCTGATTTCGCTATCAGCATTATTTGTTAAAACATGGTTGCCCTCATGTTCTGCCAGCATACCCGCTATCTTTGAACTGAAATTGAGTGGACTTGCTGTTACTTTCCTTGCAATTTCAATCAAACCATTGTTGGTGAAAATGTAGTTGATAGGATTTACTCCTGTGTTACTACCAAACATGCCGACATAGAAGTTTGGGACATGCCAATTCACATGATACATATCACCGCCACTGATTGTGCCATTGTTGGTGAGAATGGGGTCAGAAGTGGCTTCCATAGAAGATACGGTATTCCCCTCAGGGTTTACCACTTCCGCAAAAGAAGTGGAAACACCAAAGCTCAATGTGAGCGCACTCACAACAGCAAGCGAACCAAAAACGTTTAAAAGATTACATTTTTTCAACACCGCACTATAGCGGTTCTTCAAATTACCGATTGCATTTTTACTTTGCATAATTTCTTCCCATGTTTATAGGTTTATATCTTCTTTTTCTTGAACACAAAAAAAAGCACAGCCAAAAAGTTTGTGATACCCTCAAAATCAATTGTTTTATACTGTATACCTTGCATTTTTCCATATACCGACTCTCAACAACTTCAAATTCAGCAGAAAAACAAAAGAATATTGTATAAAGGCATACTCTTATTACAAAATAATGTCAATATAATTAGCGATAATAATAAAAATCAATAAATAACAGGCGATTACTGCAAACAGAAATAATGCGAAAAAGAGCAGAGATTTCTCCCTGCTCTTTGGTGTTTTATGATGGAATAAGGCTTTATTCAATGCGTTCTTTGGCGCTGTTATACGCTTCAAGCCTTTCACGCTTCCCGACGGCAATGACTTTGACATACACGGTGTTGTCGTCAACGCTATAAATCAGGCGATACCCTGCGTTTCTGAGCTTTATTTTATAACAATCATTCATGCCATGCAGGGCAGCTGAGGGAATACGCGGGCTTTCCAATCGTTCCGCGAGCTTCTTTTTGAATTGTTCACGGATGGCGCTATCGAGCTTTTTCCACTCTTTGAGCGCTTTTTCTTAGAATTTCACTTCCAAGCCCATATTCACGCCGACTGATTCACGTCCGCCTAAATTTCCGCTCACTTCTGTGTAGAAGCGCACATTTTCCCACGCTTTTGATACGCCGACTGCAAAAGTTGCGTAATTGTCAACATCTCCACTTGCGATTGGGAGTCCGCCGACATAAGTAACGCTATCATCTTTTATGAGGAAATTATATTTGGCTGTTGCGTGCAAAGTCCAATTATTATCAAGATTTGCCACAAATGTAAGCGCAGGGGCGATATTCCATGTGCCCGTTGCTTCGGGCGCAGTGATAAGCCCTGCGGAGTTTGTGTAATCTTCTGTATTTACATGCGAATACGAAATTCCCAAGCTTGGGCGCAGATTATATTTGCCCTCTTGGAAGCTGAAAGTATACGCGCCACTCACACCAAAGCCTAAAGTTGTGGAATTGTATTCGTCACTCGTGTAGAAAGTATTTGCGACATCGTTATTTGTGATTTCATTACTTGTGAGCGCGGCGTTCACTGTTGCGCCTAAGGTGAAATTGCCATAGAAGAGTGTTGCGCCTAAGCCTATTGTTCCGCCGTTTTGTTCGGTTTCGACAGTTGAATAGTCGCTTTGTGCGCCATTATAGCCGATATAGGCAGAATACGCCATATCAAAAACGCCCAAGTCGAATCGGCGAGAATTTATGCCTGCCACAAGTCCGTATGATTCCGTGTCGATTGCATACGCGCCTGTTTCTGTGCTTTCAAAGTTTGCGTAAGGTTCTGCCCATGCAGTCCATTGATTTTGCATGGAATTTGCGTATAATGCTTGTTCTAAAATTGCGGGGGCGCTTCCGCCGCTATAGCCTGAATAAAATTCTTCCATTATTTTGTGTGTAGTCACGTCTAAGATTTCGGGCATATCGTTGAAAGTGGCTGTTCGGCTAGCTTCATCCCAAGAAACGGGAACGCCAAGAACAAGTTCACCCAAGACACGGAAAGGCAAGAAATACCTGTCGTCACTCATGATAGCGGGACTTTCGATGGTGAGAGAATTGCTCGAAGTCGCTGTAGCAGAGCTCTCGGTATTCAAAAGTACGCCGGTGATGAGGCCGATATTATCTGAAGTGACACTGAGGTCGCCTGTGGCTTCGGAAGTGAAGCGGAGGGGGACGTATGTGTAACCGCCTTCGATAAAGGGGGTGAGATCGCCGCCCTCTCTTAGGATAGGATCAGTACTGACAAGCATTCCACTGAGGCTTTCGCCTTGGCTTTCACTATCGTACTGTAAAGGCGGATTCAAAGTTACAGACGAATTCATCATATTATCCAAGGCATTGTTTATATTATCAAAAGTAACATTTGCTGTGATATTTGCTGTAACATTCGGCGCTTCTGTCATGGGGTTTGCTCGTGCATTGCCGAATGAAATTGTTCCTTGCGATTGTAGATTTGCACTGCTCACGTCATACATATAGGTTGGGCTATAGGCACGAAGCGTTGCAAGCGTGAAATTATTAGTAGCGTTTGCCACTTGCACGGATACATCGTCAATTTCTGAAAAATCAATCTTTACACTTTCAGTGTTTCCCGTGCTTTGATCCACTGAAGTATACGTATCTATAAGATCGATTGCCGTGATGTTCACGCTTTGATTTGTGCTGTTATCAAAGAAATCCGCGGTTTCAGTGCGTAAATCCACATCGATCCTTGCGTTCAATACGGCATTTGTGGTATCCCAATTCTGCATATTGAATTTGTCAATCTTTTCATTTATGGAATCGAGCGTACCGCCATGTACATTGAAATTATTGAAGAAAGGAGTATAATCCGTGGTATTTTGCGGACTTAAATTTCCATCCACGGTAATTGTGCCGTTATTGAAAGTAACATCGCCTCTATATCCGCTCATATCCGCATTTATGGCGATTGTTCCGCTGTGGTATATATCATTGATATTGACTGCACCGGCGCCTGAAATGGAGTCGCCAAGAATAATCGAACCGCCTTGTGCGCGCAGATTGACCGTTGCATTTTGTGCAACAATAAAAGCTGTTTTTGGATTAGTTCCTATGAAGTTATCACGAAATACAGTATCGCCATAACTTGCATACACATTCACAATTGCCCCACTTTCAATATTTATTGCAGCAGTTTCATTGCTTGATAATGTGGAATTATAGATGTTTACAACGCCGCTTTGCGCATCGATAGCATAATTTTTGCTGTATGTTATTTCTGAATTGAAGATATTTGTTGTGCCGCTGTTTATTATTGCAGTGCCGTTTGCTTGGTTATATCCCGTAAAAACAATCTCGGCATTAAGAATATTGAGTGTTGCATCCGTACCTACATTCACCATATTTTCTACATCGCTTGCATCAAGCTTGTAATTACCGTTTACAGATTGATTACCGAAAATTGTGAGCGTGCCTTTAGTGAGGTTTTGATTGATCGGCACTACATAGTCGGATGAGCTTGTGATTGAATAAGTGCTGACTCGCCCTGTACCGACATTTGAGTTTGCAATGGCAGAGCTAAGTCCATCACTTCCTCCTATTGCGAAGTTATTTCCGACATATTCATATTCAGCATCTTGTGTATAGGCACGTGCAAAAGTTATTGCTGTAGTATCTATATCACTATCAATTATTGGTGAAAAATGTGTTTGATTTTCATCCAAGATATTATAGGCAAGAGTTCCCTCAAGCTTTCCGCCGCTTGCAGTTATTTCATCGTCCACATCAAGGTAGAGCACAGAACCAGTTGCAGTTGAGAAGTCTCCGCCATTAAAATGCTCTTTTATTGTGCCGTCCGTGAAGAAAAGTGAACCGCCTTGCAATACTAAATTATTGTCAGCCATCACGCCGTCCATCATCACAAAGCCGTTTGTGGGAACACCCGTTCTTGTATTTCCTTGACTGTCTTGCAGTGTGCCATTAATGGTAAATGTGCCGTAAGGTGAGTTTGATGAATCGAGATTTCCTGAAATATTATCTTTAATATGCACATAACCCATGCCATTTTGTGGCGCGCTTGGGTCAAAACCTGTATTGATATCAAATGTGCCTGCATTGTATATGGCATTAGAACCCGTGCTGTCCGTATTGCCTGCAAAAAGGTTTAAGCCATTACCGGTGATGAGATTTATGTTGACATTACTCCTAATCGCCCCACCTGAAGCATTTACTGCGCTATTGCCAATAAAGGAGGCGTAAAGCGTGTCGATGTTGCTCAGATAAATCGCTCCACCACCTGCATTTTCACCGATCCCATGTGCACTGTTTCCGATAAATAAGCCATTGAGCGTGCCAATAGCGCCACCGGCAATCGCCCCACCGTTACTACTTGCACTGTTGCCGATAAATAAGCCATTGAGCGTGCCTATAGCGCCACTAGCAATCGCCCCACCACTTCCATTCGCATTGTTGCCAATAAATATGCCATTGAGCATGTTTATTACGTGAGCATTATCAATCGCCCCTCCGCTATCTGCACTGTTGCCGATAAATATGCCATTGAGCGTGTGTATTGTGTCACTATTAAAAATCGCCCCACCGTTATCTGCACTGTTGTCGATAAAGGAAGCAGTGATGGAATTTACCTCATTGTCGCTAAGTATTGCGCCGCCGATGCCGTCAATTGAAAGCCCCACAAAAGGGCCTGTGATATCGCCTGAGGGATCTGTTATTCTTTCTGAACCTGATGTGGTGACAGTATTTACAAGTGAGCCTGTAGCAGGTGTGCTTCCGGCTAAAAAAGAACCACCCGAAAAATCATAAAAATCGCCATATGTTAATGAAGAGCCTGTGCCTGTTGACGATGATGTTGACGAGCCTTGTGTCGCCATTTCCCATGTGCCTGCTCCGCCCAAATAGCCTTCATAGGAAGCGATTAAAGAATCCACACTGCCGATAAGGTAATTATTATCGTAAGGATTTCTCACAAGTAAGCCAAATGTTTTGCCGTCCACCTCAAAGGTTGTGAGGAAATTTTCATCTTTCAGCTCAGGATTTTTCGCTGTGTCTATAATGGCGTAATCTTCACCCAAATATTGCGAAAGCGCGTGGGCATTCTCAGGCAATAGCATATTTGC
>CAYJPB010000140.1:0-5548 GCA_964371955.1 uncultured Desulfovibrionaceae bacterium
AGGGTATGATCTGACTTTTCACCGATACCGAAACGCTTACGCAGAACTTGTTCTTCACGCGGGGTGAGATCAGCAAGAACTGAGGCAATTTGTTCTGAAAGTTTTGCGTTCACAACTTCTTCCGATGGTGCTACAGCTTTTTTATCCTCGATGAAATCGCCGAGTGAGGAATCTTCTTCGTCACCGATTGGTGTTTCGAGTGAGATTGGCTCTTTTGCGATTTTAAGTACTTTTTTGACTTTATCGACGGGGTAATCCATACGTTCTGCAATTTCTTCGGGAGTTGGATCACGCCCCAATTCTTGAACGAGGTAACGCGAGGTACGTATGAGTTTATTAATAGTTTCAATCATATGCACGGGAATACGTATGGTGCGGGCTTGGTCGGCAATGGCACGGGTGATTGCTTGACGAATCCACCACGTTGCATAGGTTGAAAACTTGTAACCACGCTGATATTCAAATTTATCCACAGCTTTCATAAGCCCGATATTACCTTCTTGGATAAGGTCAAGAAACTGCAAACCACGGTTGGTGTATTTCTTTGCTATTGAAACAACAAGGCGCAAGTTTGAGCGAATGAGTTCTTGTTTTGCACGCATGGCAAGAACGGACGCTTTTTTTACACGCCACACAATTTCTTCAAGATCTTCAACACTGTGGGAGCATTTTTCTTCAAGACGCGCGAGAATTTCGATTTTACCTACAATCATTTCTTTATAGGAGAAAAATTCATCTATGGTATAATTGAGTTGTGAAGAAGCATCTTTTGGTGGTATTTCACGATTATCCACCGCATTAAAAAGCGCAACAACTTCTTCTTGTGTTTTTCCTGTGGCGTTTATATAGGCAACTAAGTCACGACGACAGTTGTGCATTTGGCGCACATAATCTTCCACTGTTTCCACAACTCTGTCTATAAGGGTTTTTTCCAATTTTATTTCAAGAAGTTTTACAACAACTTCTTCTTTGTAGCCAAGAATTTCTTTTTGAATGTTGGCAACTTTTTTCTCAAGGGTGTTGCAAGCATCGAGTTTTGAGTATATTTTTTGTTTCTTCTTATAAAGCTGACGAATTTCTTCCAAAAGGTTGATAACTCTTGTGCGTTGATTTATTTCGTCTTCACTTGGATCGTCTTCTTCAATGGTTTTTACAACATCTTTTAATTTAATTCGATTGAGTTTTAAATCTTCGCCGACGTTGATGATTTCTTCCACAGCAACGGGTACTTCGATAAGAGCGTAAAGAACATCTTGTTCGCCGTTTTCAATTCTTTTTGCTATCACAACTTCGCCGTCACGATCTAAAAGTGGTACAGCTCCCATTTCGCGTAAGTACATACGCACAGGATCTGTGTTTCTTGTGACAAAATCTTGTGTTTCTTCAGCGGGTTGCTCACTCGGTTCAATAACGTCTTCGTCGTCCATTAGTTCCATATCGAGGTCAAGAGTAATTTCTGACTCGATCTCGGTATCAGAAAAGTTAGCAAGAACGCTCTTTCCTTCTTTTTCTGAATCCACAATTGGGATGTCCATTTGTTCGAAAAGGCTGATAATTTCTTCGGCATGCTCTGCTGTTGCAAGTTCCGGCGGTAAAGACTTGGTTATTTCGTCAAAGGTGAGATAGCCAACGCTTCTTCCCCTATCGACAAGTTGTTTTATTTGCGGTTGTTCTTTGAGGTGTATGTTCACACGTCCTCCTTGTGATTGCCTGTGGCGAAATGCTTATTTATACGAGCTGGTTATTTGATATTACACATTGTTTTCATCATTCATTGCGGAAAGAGTAAAGCTGTTTACTTCTTCCCAGAGCGCATTCAAATATTCTTGCTGTGTTTCTGCGCTTGTGTTTCCTTGTCGTAAAGCCGCACTGACGGCTTTTTTTTGTACTTGTACAGTATAGCTTTGGACAAGTTTTTGAATCGCAAAAAACTCTCCTTTTTCATCGATACAGGGGGGAGCATCGCCCTCTGTGCACAATATCCAAAACTTTTTTTGTTCTGAATTCAAGACATTAAAGACAATTTCCGGCGGGTTATGTGTCAAAACGTTCCATAAATCAAGTGCAAATTCGGACTTTAAAAGTATGTCTGCACCAAGTTGCCTGAGGCTTGGAACACTTTTGGGGTAACGCACCGCAAAGGTCATAATTTGCCTATCTCTTTGAAGATCTTTTGCGCTGTGTGTTATAGTGTCATGTGTTTGATTTGGGTGAATTCCCTGTGATTGACTGTAATTACTTGTTCTTTCTTTTGAGGAAGAAGGAGCTGCTTTACGAGTTTTATGCACCTGATGACGAATTTCGGCTTCGTCCACACCTAATTCGTTCGCTATAATACTTGCGTAACGAGAAATAATTTCAGGTATTTGTACTTCTTGCAAAAATTCCTTCGCCCATGTCACCGCATCAAGTAAGGATTCTTCCTTTTTGGTGCGGATCAAAAATTGTAGACCCTCTTCAGCTTTTTCACGCAAGCGCTCAAAATGTGTCAAACCGTTTTCTTGGCGTAGCAAGCTGTCTATATCTTCTTTATCGGGAAAGAGCACAACTTTGCACTCTAAGCCAGCAATAAGAAGCATTTGCGCTGAACGGAAAGCCGCTTGTCTGCCTGCTCTGTCGCCATCGAATAATAGTTCAGCCTTATTGCAAAAGCCTGAAATTCTTTTCACTTGCACATCTGTTAAAGCTGTTCCGAGCACGCCGATTGCGTTGTCGTAACCGAATTGATGCAGCGTGAGCACGTCCATATAGCCTTCTGTAAGCATGACAAAATGCTTGAGACTCATCGCTTTTCTTGCTTGATATAAGCCATAAAGATGCTCGCCCTTTTTATAGATTGGGGTATCGGACGAGTTTATATATTTTGCTTCTTCCCTTTTTTCTTCCTTGTTTTCTTTTGGTTTATCAGGGTCTTCGGGTATTATACGCCCCCCAAAGGCAACCACTTGCCCCGTTAAGGAATAGATGGGAAACATGAAGCGGTCACGAAATCTATCATACGGATTTGAAGCGCTTTTGCTTTGCGAAACCAAACCGCTTGCAATGGCATCTTCATTGGTATAGCTTGCTCCGGAAATTTGATTGGCTAAATCGTGCCACGAATTAAAGCTGTAACCCAGAGAAAATTGTTCAACTATTTCTTTGGATAATCCTCTTTCAGCAATATATTTTCTACATTCGGCGGCTTGAGAGCGTTGCAGATTTTTTTGAAAGTGTTGGGCGGCAATCTGATGGATTTTGGTCACATTTTTCTTCTGATTTCTCTTCTGTGCCGCGTGCTTATCTTGCTGATTTGGCTTTGATTGAGTGATGGTTATGTTAAGCTCATCGGCAAAATGCTCAAGCGCTTCTTTGAAATCATAGCCATTTATGCGCATGGAAAATTCAAAAACATCTCCGGCGGCTTGGCAACCGAAGCAGTAGAATGATCCCATTTCTTCATTAACGCTAAAAGATGGTTTTGTTTCTTGATGAAAAGGACAAGGCGCCATGAGCCTATTACCCACATGGCGCAAGTCTACATATCGACGTACATAATCCGCTATATTAATTCGGGATTTTACTACGTGTATGACATCATTGCTCTTCATCACAATCCTTTTAATGCACTACTTAAGATAGGCGAGGGTCATACCGTCGCCGCCTTGATCTTCGTTCGCCTTTTGATAATGCGAAACAATGGCAGATGTGCGCAAGAAGTCATGAACAGACTTGCGCAAAGCCCCCGTGCCCTTGCCGTGTACTATTTCCACTATATCTGTTGAGTTTGTTAATGCGTTGTAGAGAAAACTTTCTAATTCTATAATAGCTATGTCAGCACGTTTTCCCCGAATGTCAAGACGTTGCCTTGTCATTTCTTCAGCATTTTTAACAGATTTTTCTTGTGAAGCCTCTGATTTTATATGAGAACTTTTATTTTTATCTTTTTGTGTTATAATTTTTATATCCTGAACATTTGCCCAAAGAGATACGCCGTTCAAGTCGATTTTTAATTTTTTGTTCTTTGTATCTATTTCAAGCACTGTGGCTTTCTTATCCCATGGTGTATAGAGCACAGTGTCGCTTTCTTTGACGGAAGATATAATATCTTGAATTTCTTCATTCTTTAGTGGTTGCTTTTGTTCAATTTCAACCTTTGTCAAATCTGCACGTAATTTTGCCATTTCCTTGAGCGATTGCTTTGCAGTGGCTTTGCCTTCCTTCCATGCGCGCATAAGCTCGCGAGATAATTCACGAACTTCTTCGTTGAGCTTTTGTCTTTCCTTATCAAACTTATCTTGCAATTCTTTACGTTTAGATTGCGCTTTTTCTTGTTCTTTTTTCAATTGCGCAAGTTCACGCTCTCTTTCAACCGCAAGAGAATTCAACGTATCCACAATCTTAGACATATCTTGCCCGTCAAGCAACAGATATTGTTCCGCTTTTTTGATAATAGATTCGGGGAAGCCGTGTTCTTTGGCAACCTCAAGAGCAATACTTGCGCCGACTTGGTCGTAAGCTATACTATATAAAGGTTTATTTGTGTTCATGTCGAAAAGCATGGACGCGGCTCGCACATTATTATGGGAGAGCGCATAGGTTTTTAGTGCCGGAAAATGTGTTGCGGAAAATGCGTAACTGCCTTTTTCCAATATTCCGTCAATCACCGCTTGAGCGAGTGCCGCACCTTGTGACGGATCGGTTCCTGCGCCAAATTCATCAAGTAAAATAAGAGTCTTATCGTCCAAATCTTCCCACGCGCGCGCAAGGTGGCGTATCTGCCCCGTGAAAGTGGAAACGTGATCGTCAAGACTTTGCTCATCGCCGATAAATGCGTGAACTTTTTCGATAATAGGCAAGCTGGCTTTTTGTGAAATGGGTACAGGAAGCCCTGCTAAAGTCATCAATACAATAAGACCCGCTGTCTTAAGACACACGGTTTTACCGCCGGCATTACCGCCTGTGATAATCATAATTTTTTGTTCTTCACGCAAATGCAGATTGAGCGGACGGACATTTAATTTCTTATTTTGCACTGCCTCAAGCGCAAGAAGTGGGTGCTTAACTTCCGGTAAATCAAAGCCTGCACCTTCTTCCATGATAAGGCATTGCCCATTATAGGCGGAAGCGAGTGAAATTTTTGCCTGTAACATATCAATATCTAAAAGCAATTGCCAAGCATCACTCATCGCCTCTGCTTTATCGACAAGCATATACGTGAGATTTTGAAGGATTTTACGTTCTTCTTCGCGCTCTTGTTGCTTAAGTTCTTGTATTCTATTGTTTATTTCTACCAAAAACAAAGGTTCGAAGAAGACGGTTTCACCTGTATTTGAATAGTGGTGAATAATACCTTGCAAGCGTCCTTTAAAATTTGATTTTAAGGGAAGAACATACCTATCGGAATCGAGAGCGATATAATCGTCCTGCAAATAATGAGCGATATTATAATCGCTTACAGCTTCTTTCACTTTTTTTAGACAATTTTGATGATGTCCTTTCATTTCATTTCTCACAAGCAGAAGCGCCGGAGAAGCCGTGTCTTTTATCACGCCCATATCGCCGATAC
>CAYJPB010000141.1:0-5516 GCA_964371955.1 uncultured Desulfovibrionaceae bacterium
AAACCCTAACAACTTTCTTTGTTTATACAAATACTTTTAGATAAAGCAAGGTACTCTATTGATTGCAAAAATTCTCATAAAGGAATACTCTATGGCAGAAAGTTATAAAGGCAATAGACTGGCAACATCGTCGAATACAAGCTACAACGCCTTAGATTTTTTGATAAAAACAACTATTAATTCAATGGTTAATACCGCATTGCCGGTACGGGTGGAAATGGTGGAAACAAGTGACGATTCAAGCGGTTATGTGACTGTTGTGCCACTCATTCAACAGTACGACGGATTTGGTAATGTGCTTGATGCAAGTCATATACATAAGATTCCATATATTCGCTTGCAAGGAGGTAAAGCCGCAATAATAATTGAACCTGAAGTGGGTGACATAGGCATTGCTGTTTTTGCACAGCAAGATATTTCAAAGTTGAGCGATAAACCCTCAAAACCGGCGACATTTCGTTCTTTTTCCATGGCAGACGGAATATATCTCGGCGGGATTATGAACAAAAAACCTGAGGTGATTATAGAGATGCTTCAAGACGGCGAAATAAAAATCATTGCCGAAAACAAAATTATTATAGAATCCAAAGAGATAGAAATTCAAACAGATACACTTGAAGTGAGCGGTGAAGTCATCGCCAAGGGAATCAAGCTCAGCGAACATACGCACGCAAATGTTGAAAATGGAAGCGGCGTTACAGCAAAACCACAATAGGAATTAGCATGATAACAACAATGAAACTCAATGAAAATTGGGATATAGACATAGATAAGAGCGGAAATTTTAATATAGTCGCAGATGAATACGCAATCGCTCAAAGTGTTGCCAATGCATTAAGAGCTTTTACAAAGGATATGGTTTTTGACAGAACCAAGGGAGTTGATCATTTTTCAACAGATATTTCAACTCGTCCTAACTTAGCAATTATAGCAGATATTTTTGAAAAAGAGGCGTGTACTGTTCAAGGTGTTACATTGGCAAAATGTTCACTTGAACGATTTGAAAACAGAACCGTTCTTGCTCAAATGCTCTTGCAATTGGAAAATGGAAAAACAATTAATTTACTGTTATAATAACATGTCATTTCGATTTATAGCTAAAATATAGATTTGAAATGAAGGTGACAAAAATAGTATTCGCCTCCGACGGGGGCAAAGGGGGTAACCCCCTTTGCAAACCCTATAATGTCTATATTTTTTGAATTTCTTGTAATATAGTGGCATTTCGAAGATTTTCTACAGCTTGGCTATAATTCGAATCCACGTGTTATAAAAGACCTCTGCACAATTCGTTGTGTGGTGAATTTATAATTTATTTTTTTTAAAAAATTTTATCAAGTAAAACTTGAAAATGGAAAAAATATGACAGCACATATACAATTTGACAGCGAACTCGGGCTTATTGTGCCGAGCACAGAAGATATTAGGCAGGCAGTAAGCGCTGAATGGAAACAAATCTTTGGAGAAGATCTCAATACCACACCGCAAAGTCCGCAAGGACAGCTTATTGATTCGATAAGCGCGCATATTGCAACAAAAAATACTGAAATTTTAAAACTATCTCAAATGTTTAACCCTCTCACCGCAGAAAATGTTTGGCAAGACGCTTTAGGCTATATCTATTTTTTACAAAGAAAAAGTGCTCAAGCAACACGGGTTTTATGTACAATACAAGGTTTGGCAAATACTGTTATTCCGGCATATTCGCAAATTTCAGACGGAAAAGATACTGTTCTTCATCTTGAAAATCAAGCGGTTATAGAAAGTAATGGACAAGTTGAAGCGTATTTTATTTGCAATGAAGACGGTCCGATAGAAATTGCGCCACACAGCATAGACGTTATCCTCAGTGTTATACCCGGATGGGACAGCGTAATAAATGAAGAGGAGGGGATTATTGGCAGATATGAGGAAACACAAAAAGAATTTGAACGCCGACGTTATTTATCTGTTTCAAAAAATGCGCACGGAAGTGCCGCCGCCGTATATGGTGCTTTAGCAAATTTGCCGGACGTGACAGATTTGGTTGTTCTTGAAAACAGATCACACAATCAACAAGAACAGGCAAATGTCTCCATCGATCCTCACAGTGTATATATTTCAATTCTTGGCGGTAAAGATGAAGATATTGCGAAAACTATCTATCAAAAACTTTCGGCAGGGTGCGGAACATGTGGTAATCAAGAGATCAGCTATCTTGCAACAGATATGGCAAATGCACTATACACATACCATATCACGCGTCCAAGTCCGATAGATGTGTATATTCACGTTGTTATAAAACTAACACCTCTTACGCCGGCAACTATTGAAAACGATTTAAAAAGCGCATTATATAATGATTTTTATGCTTTGAACGATATTAATTCTGAAAGAGTGCGAATGGCAAATACACTTTATTCAAGCAGATTTTATAATGTGGTACTACAAAATAATGTGCAAGAGCTTGTGAGTATTAAACTGTCAGACGATTCACGGGTTTCATGGTATGATGAAATCTTCATTCCGGCGGATAAAGTTCCTTTTCTAAGCCATGAAAATATAACTATCTCCATTCTTGAAGATTAAAGGAGAGGGCATGAACTTCAATTTTGAGCAAAGTTTGCAGACAATTCAATCGCAATATTCTTCCTCGATAAATATTGTCAAGCTTGTAGAATCCATAGAAAAATTCATAAATTCCGAAAACGATATACGCTTATTTTATAATGAAATCTTCAATATATACACGGCTAAAGGTATAGGGCTTGATATTTGGGGGCGTATACTTGGCGTGGGTAGATACCTTATTATCGACGACGATAATCAAAGCTTTTTTGGTTTTTTAGGCAGTGAACTTGAAAACTTTAATAATATGCCATTTAAGTACGCTACAATCACAAACACTTACAGAATTGAAGACGATGCATACCGTACATATTTGCTTCTTGTAAAAGCGCTTGCAAATTGTTCAAGTGTTGACTTTGAAACGCTCAACTCAATGCTTTCAATAATTTTTCCAGAAAGAATACAATATGCGCAACCGGCGGGAGTGATGCATATTCGATTTGTATTTGAATATTTTCTTTCTCCTGTTGAGCGCTCAATTTTAAAACAAGGGCTTTTGACTCGTGCCGCGGGAGTAGGGTATACTTTCCTTGAAATTGACAAGGAGAATATCTTTGGTTTTTACGGTTCGGGTTTTAATAATTTCAATAATGGAATTTTTAACAATTCAGTAGAAAGTACTGTCGAATAGCTACAATTATTAAAGCAAAAGGGCTTCCCGAAAAGAAAGCCCTTATTTATTATAGTTAAATGGATCTATAACTATTTTTCAACATATTCAAAGGTATTTGCTTCTTTTTTTACTTCAAGAGCAATTTTCCAAAGAATGGAAACTACAAGCGCACCTATTGCAAAAATTCCAAGTGAAACCAGAATTTCTACAAGGCTTGGCGTATAGATTGAAAAACCTTTGAATGGGTTTGGTGAAAGACCACCGATAAGAAGTCCAAGACCTTTATCAATCCAAGAAGCAATAACAAGAGCGATAAGCGTATACGGAAGAAGCTTTTCGTTATTGCGTGTTGATGGCAACATAAGCAGCGCTAGTGAGCCAAAAGCAAACACAACAGCAAGCCACATCCAGCCATTAATCCACGCACCTTGTCCATCGTATCCCATAAAGAGGAATTGAATAGGAGCGTAGTGACTTGGTGTTCCGCTGTAGAAAGCTGTGAAAAGCTCTAAACAATAGAAGAACACGTTCAATGCCATTGCGTAGGTGATGATTAATGTAAGGGTTTTGATAGCTTTCTTGCCCGGGTCGAAACCTGTAAGCTTTTTTACCAAGAGCATAAGAAGCAACAAGATAGCAGGCCCTGAACAGAAAGCTGATGCCAAGAAGCGAGCAGCCATAATCGCAGTAAGCCAGTAGTAACGACCGGGAATACCTGCATACAAGAAAGCAGTAACAGTGTGGATACCAAATGCCCAGAATACTGAAAGATAAATGAGCGGTTTCACCCATTTAGGTGGTTCAACATCGTGTCTTTCCGCTTCAAGAGTTACCCAACCGATAATTGCGTTCAATACGAGGTAGCCCGAAAGCACCATCATATCCCAAAACATTACTGATTGCGGGCTTGCGTGCAAGATAACGTTCATGGCTTTTTGTGGTTGACCGATATCAACAACAATAAAGAGAACGCACATAATTACAGCGCCGATAGCTAAAAATTCACCAAAGATAATCATGCGTTTGAATTCTTTGTAATGGTGGAAATACGCAGGCAAAACAAGCATAACAGCAGAAGCCGCCACACCCACCAAGTACGTGAATTGTGAGATATAAAAACCCCATGAAACATCACGAGTTAAACCCGTCACTTGCATACCAAAGATAAGCTGTCCAAGGTAAACAGTAGCCCCAACGCCAATAATCAAGAGAAGAAAGGCGAGCCATGCATAATATTTGAATGAGCCTTTTAATACTTTTTCTAACATAATTGGCTCCTATACAATGTAGTACACACTGGGATCAGTGCCGTATGTGGGTTTACGACGAATGGCAAAGTTTTCTGCCAATGCTTGACGAACTACAGAATCAGGATCGTCCAAGTCTCCAAACACAATTGCGCCTTCTGATGCTTCAACACAATGAGGCATTAAACCTTGTTCAAGGCGTTCGATACAGAAGGTACATTTTTCAACCGCTCCTCGAACTCTTGCAGGGTATTCTTGATTAATTTCAGTAAGTTGTGGCTCTGCATCCATAAAGTTGAACGAACGTGAACCGTAAGGACAAGCAGCCATACAGAAACGACAACCGATACAGCGGTGATAATCCATCGTAACAATACCGCCGGCTGTTTTAAAGGTTGCGCCTGTTGGGCATACACGCACGCATGGTGGGTTTGCGCAATGGTTACAAAGCATAAGATGTTTCTTATCTTTCACTTCATCCGGCAAAGTATAGTAGTTAGGATCGTCGGGGAAGGTTGCTTTATAGGTATCGGCCCAAATCCATTTAACATCTTGCGGAGCGGGAATACTTGTAGGCACATTGTGTGCTCTATGGCAGGCATCCATCACAGCTTGATTTTTTGCATCGTCGAATTGACGAGTGTCAATCACCATTGCAAAACGGCTTGCAACGATAGAATTTTCATTTCTTGCATAGGAAGCTCCTTCGGGAGCAACCAAGGCTTTGGCTGGGGATACACCACCTAAAAGGGCAAAGCTTGTTATCCCGGCCACTCTAAGAAAGTGTCTTCGTGTAGCTTTCATATTTTAACTCCCTTGTGGTGTGTTGAGGTGGCAAGTCCAGCAATAAGGTTCTACGCTGTTAGTTTCGTGGCATTTATCGCAGAATTCTTCCTGATTTGCGTGACATTCTTGACAAGTATTTTGAAGGCTGATTTGGAATCTGTCGCCATCGGAAGCGATATAAACTCTGTTGCCTTCACGTAAAGCTTGGTCACGCCATTCATTGAGCAATGCCATGTGTTCTGAACGCATATATTCAACATCTT
>CAYJPB010000142.1:0-3787 GCA_964371955.1 uncultured Desulfovibrionaceae bacterium
ATTAACCGATTTATCGCTTTATTCCTAGATTTCCCAATCCCAACACAACAAAAAAGGGATTCATAACTAGCTGAATCCCTTTGATTATTTATAAAAAATAAATGGTACCGAGGGCGGGACTCGAACCCGCACGAGCATGGCCCACTACCCCCTCAAGATAGCGTGTCTACCAATTCCACCACCTCGGCACGAAACGTATTTATAGGTGAAGTGCTTATAATTGTCAAGCTTTTTTCTTCATTTAACAAAAAATAATTTTTCAAAATAAAATCAACAAATTACACTATTAAGTCCAAAGTTTGAAACAATTTAATTAATCCCAAACTCTCTTATCCTCAATCGGTTTAATCTGAGGAGGTAACGTGCCGGGATTAAGAAGTTTTAATCTTGGCTTCAATTGAATACGCTCTCTGAAAAGATGAAGAAGTTCATCTTCCCTCTTGAAGTTTGATGCTTCAATGAAGAGTGTCATCTCATCAATTCCACCGGGGTTTGTTACTTCAATTTGCCAGCGCTTTACTTCTTCAAAACGAGCCATTACTTGTTCAACTTGGTGCGGATACACAAACATACCCTTAATACGCGCGGTTGTGTCAACACGACCGACAATCGCACCAAGACGAGGAGATGTTCTGCCACAAAGGCAAGGAGACCGGTCGATATACGACAAATCACCTGTTGCAAGGCGGATAAGCGGATAGGTTTTATTGAAAGTTGTGACAACAATTTCACCTACTTCGCCGTCTTTCAGTGTAATTCCCGTATCTGGGTGGCAGATTTCAACATAGCATTTATTACTGATGTGCAAGCCGCCCTTTTGATAACATTCATAAGCAATACAGCCAACATCTGCTGTTCCATACCCTTGGCGCATTATTATATCAAATTTCTTTTCAAGCTGAGTACGCATTTTTTCTGAAAGTCTTTCCGCTGTAACAAATGCAACTTCCAAAAACAAATCTTTACGAGGATTTATACCTTTTTCTTCAGCTTTTTGTGCAAGATACATAAGGAATGAAGGTGTACCCACATAGCCTGTTACACGCAATTTTTGCATGATATCAAGCTGAGTAGACGCGTCTGTCGGGCCGGCAGGAATAATCGCACAACCTAAGTTTCTGAGTGGTTCTTCAAACATCAAACCTGCTGGTGCAAGATGATAGTTAAATGTCACTTGAACAGGATCGCCCGTTCTGAAGCCTACAGAGTAAAATGCCTCTGTGTATCCCCAGTAATCATCATTCTTATCTTCCGGATCGAAAATCGGCCCGGGTGAAAGAAACATATGGCGTAATTCACCGATATCTTTAGTCAATAAACCACCAAGACGTGGTCCCATTGATTGTAAAAATATCAATTCTTTCTTTTTCAAAATCGGGATATGTTTAATATCGGAAAGTGTTTTAAACTTTTCAACATTCAATTGTGCTCTGTCAAAGCGTTTTTTTACATCTTCAGAATAGCGATACGCATAGGATAATAATTCCTTCAATTGAATGAGGTTATACTGTTTACGTTCGCTTTCGTCCAAGACTTCACGTCGGCTATAGATGCCTTCTGTCCTATCCTTACGAGTCATATTTTAACTCCTAAAACTAAATTTGAGATATTTTATACAATATTAAAAATTAATGCAAGCACTTTTTTATTTTTTCAATCAAAACAATACATTACACACTATTGCCCTGAATTGAAGTTAATCACAATACTTGTTAAATCCGCATTCGGCGGCGCAGGTAAAGCGCCAAGCCTAATGAGTGTATTCATTGCAGATGCATCAAAATCAGCCCGTCCTGAGCTTCTGGCAATCCGTGTATCAAGGATTTTTCCGTTCGCATCAAGCTCAACGGCAACCTGTGCCGAAAGCTGCTCACGAGAGTAAATTGGCATTGACCACGCACTTTGTACCACAAGCATGACTTGTGCCATATACACATCATAAATTCCGCCTCCACCGGGTCCGCTGCCTGTTCCGCCACCGCCGCCGACACCGCCCGGACTGCTTGAGTCAACAAGGCTTTGCAAAGCTGCCAATGCCGAACTTGCCGCGCCTGAATTGCTTGAACTACCACCGGTGCTTGAAGTTGATGGCTCAGGTGCGGGCTCTGGCTCGGGTTCTGGCGCTGGTTGTGGTTCAGGTTCAGGTTCAGGCTCGGGTGTAGGTTCTGGTTCAGGAATTGGCTCGGGTTCAGGTTCGGGTTCGGGAATTGGCTCGGGTTCAGGTTCGGGTTGAGGTTCAGGCTTCGGTTCAGGTAAAAGTTCAGGTTCAGGCACAATGCTTTCTCTCTCAGGCAACTCCTCTAATTCAGGATTGAGAACTTCCACAGCATCAATATCTTCAAGAGGTGCTATAGCTTGTTCAATCGGTTCATCGGGTATTAATTGTTCGGCATCTGGTAGAGAGGGCAGACTTGTATCATCGGGGGCATCTTGCACTTCATTCGGGCGCGCGCCAAGAACAGCGGAAGCAAGCCCTTCGCCGCCCATATCACCAACAACAAGCGACACCTGATACACTTCATTATCTAAGTCAAGTAAAGTCGGTGCAGGCCAAAAAAGTATCATGAATACAATGAGTGCATGCAAAGAGAGTGATAATAAAAACGATGAAGCCCTATCCATAAAATTTATTCAGCCTCATTCACACTCTCAGCGCTTTCGCTTCTGAGAGCAATTATACCTATATTGGCAATGCCTGCCGCCTTAATTTCGCCCATAACGCGCACAACCAAATCAAAGGGAACTTCTCTGTCTGCCTGCAAATATACCGGTCTTTCCTTATTTTCAATCAATGCATTGAGGCGCGGTTGCACTTCCTCAAACTCCACTTGATATGTATCAATATATATCACACCGTCACGGCGAATACTGAGCACCAAATTTTCGGTCTCTGTCGGGAGAGTATCTACCTCTCTTGTTTGGGGCAAATCAATATCAATTCCCTCTTGCATCATTGGCGCTGTCACCATAAAGATGATAAGCAAAACCAGCATAACATCAACAAAAGGAGTGATATTTATCTCAGAAACAAAGCGCCCCTTAGAGCCAAGTTGACTTCCCATATAATCTCCTACTTACTCAATTCTCTCTGTACTCTATTGATAAATGTAGAGGAAAAATTACCGAGCAAAGATTCCACAGCGCTTATCATGCCGGAAAATCCATTATATGCCATTGATGCGGGAATAGCAACAAACAAGCCCACAGCAGTAGCGATCAAAGCTTCGGATATGCCGGGTGCAACTGTTGCCAATGAAGCCGATTGCATAAGTCCAATATTCGTAAATGAGTACATAATTCCCCAAACTGTCCCGAAAAGCCCAATAAATGGCGCAGTGTTCGCGCATGTTGCAAGCAATGACATTTTTGAATTGAGCCTTGTCCACTCTGTTGAAGTACCCTGCTCTAAGGCTCTTGTCACGTTTTGTACTACAATATCAGAAGTTGCACCTGCTTCACGTGAAGAATTAAATTCATTTACACCGCGCTGTGTTATTACATATAAAGGAGAATCGGGATCTGTGCCTATACTTTGCACAGCTTCACGCAAGTCTTTTGCATTTTCAAAACGTTCAATACCCTCTTTTGCTTTCGATGTTGCCATCTTCAAAGAACGAAATTTCAAGAAAATTAATGTCCATGAACCAACAGACATAAATAATAAAAATGCTAAAACAAGTTGCGACAGCAAAGTCGCCTCTAGTATCATAGAAATAAAGTTTAATGCCATAAATATACTCACCGTGTTATCGTTTATAGAAAAAATCTAGAAAAACTATATACACTC
>CAYJPB010000142.1:3797-5224 GCA_964371955.1 uncultured Desulfovibrionaceae bacterium
ATATTCCCATAAAAAAAGGAAGCACTAAGCTTCCTTTTTATTATGATTTATGCAATCAAATGCTATTCGGCATCTTCTTCTTGTGCGGCTTTGAATAAGTCGCCGAGAGTTTGCCCTGAATCACCTGATGAACGGTAATCCTTAGCTTTTTTCTTTTCTTCGTCATCTTTCATTTGTTTGATAGAAAGACCTAAGCGGCGTTCGTCAGCAGAAACGTGAATGATTTTTGCTTCAACAGTATCGCCTTCTTTATACGCTTCTGATGGAACTTTAACTTTTTTGCCAAGCTCAGAAACGTGAATCAAGCCTTCAATGCCTTCTTCAACTTCCACAAACACACCAAAGTCAGTAATATTTGTTACAACACCTTTAACAATGTTGCCTACAGGGTAGCGACTTGGTACGCTGATCCAAGGATCTTCGGCAAGTTGCTTCATACCGAGAGTGAACTTTTCACTTTCTTGATCAACTGTAAGAACCTTAGCTTGAACAACATCGCCTACTTTGAACATTTCGTTCGGGTGACGCAATTTCTTTGTCCAAGAAATGTCTGAAACGTGAATAAGTCCGTCAATGCCGTCTTCAATACCGATGAACATACCGAATTCAGTGATATTTTTAATCACGCCTTCAAGCACAGTACCTTCGGGGAAGCGTTCGCCAACCAATTCCCATGGGTTTGGAACAACTTGCTTCATACCGAGTGAAATACGTTTTTTCTCGGTATCTACACCAAGAATAACAACTTCAATTTCGTCGCCTTGACGCACCATTTGGCTTGGGTGACGAAGTTTACGTGTCCATGACATTTCAGAAATGTGTACAAGACCTTCCACGCCTGATTCAAGCTCAACAAATGCACCGTAATCAACAAGGTTTGTTACCTTACCTGTGAAGAGCGCACCAAGTGGGAAGTGCTCAGTAATATTTTGCCAAGGATCTTCGATAAGTTGTTTTAAACCGAGTGATACCTTGTGGTTATCTTTATCAAAAGAAAGCACTTTAAGTTCAAGATCTTGACCTAATTGTACCATTTCTTTTGGATGACGTAAACGCTTCCATGACATATCTGTGATATGCAATAAGCCGTCTAAGCCACCAAGATCAATAAATACACCGTATTCGGTAATGTTTTTAACTTGATTTTCGTTGAGAACTTGAAGAAGAGCGCCACGTTTGGAATCTCTTTCTTCTTCTAAAAGAACACGACGTGAAACAATAACATTGCTTCTGCGACGGTTTATTTTCAACACTTTGAAAGGATAATTTTGATCGACTAATGCGTCCATGTCAGGTACAGGGCGCAAATCAACATGGGAACCGGGCAAGAATGCTTCGATGCCGCCAAGGTCTACCGTATAACCGCCTTTGATTCTGCGTGTAATCATACCTTCGACCACGCCGCCTTTTTCAAGAACTTCTTCAAG
>CAYJPB010000142.1:5257-5487 GCA_964371955.1 uncultured Desulfovibrionaceae bacterium
CTCACATCAACAAGAACTGTGTCGTTATCAACGCGAACGATTTCGCCTTTTACAATTGAACCTTCTTCCAAATCACCAAAATCGGGAGTGAGGTAATTGTCCAGCTCCGCTGCAAAGTCAAAGCCGTCGTTAGTTTGTGTTTCCATTTCTTGGGTTACCATAAAAAAATATTACTCCGCACCATAATTATCTTCTCTCAAGAAGACTTTTTAGTCTATCACAACAATAAT
>CAYJPB010000143.1:0-3537 GCA_964371955.1 uncultured Desulfovibrionaceae bacterium
TCCGCTTCCTATCCTCTTTTCTGGCGTGTATACAATACTTTACCGGAACCGACAACCGAACCGCCTGTAGAAGTGAGAGAACCGGAAGAACAAAGCACAACACGCCGTTTTATCGCTCCTCCTATACTCAATGATGAGGATAACGACGAGGATTTTGCTCAAGATCAAACAATAGTAAAAAATCCGTCAAACACCCTTGATGAAGAAATTGCAAGAGAATATGCTTTTGATACTCCTCTCGGTGGCATACAAAACAATGGCGAACAAAACAGTGGTGAAAAAGCGGAAGATCAAGAAAACAGTGGTGACATTAATCGCTATTTCCCGAACTAACTATAAAAACAGTATATCAATATCTTAAATAAATAGAGGTATATATGCAAAAATATTATAAAAAAATCATAAAACTTTCCTGTACACTCTGTATGGCAATTATCTTGCCTGCCTGTTCACAGCTCAACGTTTCCAATCCTTTTGAAACAAGAGAATACAATGTTGAAGATGTATATTACGGACAGTTTTTGGATATTCCCATTCCCGAAGGTATGAACTTAGATCCGCGCCGTTCTCGTGTGTCTATCAGCACATCAAGCTCTCCGACTGGGCTTGAAACATACGTCGGAATGATTGATTCTGTATCACTCAATAATGCGATGCTCCATAATTTTGCAACAAGTGGTTGGACTCTTGAAGCGGCTGCTACTCACGATAAATATATTCAAATACACCAAAAAGGTACTCTTTTTGCACTTGTGTATATTTACGGAGATTTATTGGGTACAAGCATGGAAATTTGGCTTTCAGACAGTCTTGCGGCAGGGCAAGCCTATTCTGCTGTTATTCCGCAAAATAACTATGCGCCGTCAACTGAAACTCCTTTTGAAAGTTCAAGCGAAATCTCCGATGAAACTTCAAGTGAAGCAAGCACGCCTCCTCCTGCCTCAACCTATTCAGAACAATTAAATAATTAATGCTTATGGAAAGTCATCTTCAATTTGAATTGGTGGAAGCAAGAAAAATCCACTTAGGAATATGCGGTTCAATAGCGGCCTATAAAGCTGTTGATCTTATGCGTGCATGGCAAAGAGCCGGCGCGGAAGTAAGTGTTACGCTTACACCGAGCGCAACAAAATTTATAAGCCCTCTCACTTTTGAATCTTTGGGGGCAAACCCCGTGTATAAAGGAATGTTCGACGAACCTCTTTCACATTTAATGCCTTCAAAAGACGCTCACGCAATAATTATTGCGCCTGCAAGTGCCGACACAATAGCACAAATTGCAAGCGGAAGAGCCGATACATTGTTGGCATCGCAAGTGCTTGCATTCGATAAAAAAGTTGTCATAGCTCCTGCCATGAACCCTAAAATGTGGAAAAATCCCGCCACTCAAGAAAATATTCGTATTCTTCAAGAGAGAGGCATGGTGATAATTCCTCCCGAAAGCGGAAAAGTTGCCTGTAAAGACGAAGGGCAAGGGCGCTTATCACGTGAAGAAAATATCTTCCTCCACGGATTAAAAAGCATTATTCGCCAAGACTTAAAAGGAAAAACCGTTCTTGTCACCACAGGCGCAACTCGTGAATATTTTGATACTATTCGCTGTTGGACAAATAAAAGCACAGGCACAATGGGTATGTGTTTCGCTATTGCCGCATGGCTGAGAGGGGCAACAGTTCATGCAATATGCACTGAAAATGTTACGCATTTTTGCCCAAGCGATACACTTTTCCATAAGCACACCGTCCGCAATGCGCTTGAGATGTTTAATACGGTTGAGAAATACCGCGACGAAACGGATTACGGAATTTTTACTGCTGCCGTGTCTGATTTCAGGCCTGAAGAATACAATGGAGAAAAGTTTAAAAAATCAGAAGCTCCTGACGGCTTTTCACTTAACTTCTACCCCAATGAAGATATTTTGAAACATTTTGCCACTGACAAAAAAAGTCATCAAAAAGTACTTGGGTTTGCCGCAGAATGGGCTGAAACGAGTGAAATATTACTTGAACTTACGAAGAAAAAACTCACTGATAAAAACGCAGATATGATAGTCGGCAATGCCATTATTGACGGATTTGGTACAGATAGCAATAAAGTGGTTGTGGTAGACAATAGGAGTAATGAAGAAGTATGGCAAACCTTGCCAAAAACTGAAGTCGCGTGGAATGTTCTCACTCGACTCATTTCATTATAGCGTGAGAGTACAATGACTCCCTCCTACTTGCCCGTTCAAACTAAGTTTTGGTATAATGCCGGACTGGAATTCCTCTATATCCCCGATGATGAAAGGCGGGAAGCTCTCTCACAAAAAAATAATAATACAAAACAAATACACAAACAAGCTCAGTATGTACCTCCAAAACTTTCGCCCCAAAAAAGCCATACACAGGCAAACCCACGCTCATCACAAGACGTGGAAGAATTATATCAAAACACTTCTCAATCGCCCTATCCATTAAGCATTTTGCATCAATACGAATGGAGCGACGAGTGGAAAACGCTTTACACGCAAGTTATAAAAAATCAGCAACCAAAAGTAGCATGGACATACACGGGCTTTCACGCTGACTTAGTTAAAAACGAATATTTAAGTGCACAAAGACAAGAAATAATACGTACATTATTAAAAAAATTAGCCAGACAAACCGGAACGCACGCATTCATACCTTACGATAGCGCTATAAAACCCGGTGAGCTTTTAACAGAAAAAAACTGTTCGTTTTATTGGTCTGCCATCGCGCAAGCAAATATCCGCCACTTATTGATTTTTGGCTCGCAAACAAGAGATACTCTGCTTATCCCCAAAAGAGGAAAATATTCTTCATTCAATCATAACGGATACAGAATATATATACTGCCCGACCTAAATATGGCAAATGTTCTCGATGAACAACAAGCACTTTTCACATTTTTGAACAACCAGCTCTTATCAGTGAATATATAATCAACATACAAAAAAGGACTACCTAATAAAGATAGTCCTTTTGTTTTAATTCTATACATAGAAATTCTATTCTTCTATTGGCTCAACCTCTGAGATGACTGTGCGCGCATCAACAACTTTCACGCCAAATTCCACTGCATCAGCAGGCGGATTATAGAATAGCACCATAAAAGGTACAACGCCACCCGGTTGAACATTTGAGTTATTTGCAAGAATATCAATAGAGTTTGAAAGCGCTTGTTCAAGTTCTTGTTCACCTAGCACTTGCAATTGGAAAAGTGAAGCAGATGTGCCGGCAAGCACAGATTTTGTTACAAGCACTCTACCCTCAGCATCGTATAAATTTGCTTCAATACGAATAAGTTCACGAGGGGAGTCAAAACCGTTCACAATACTGCCTTCGATAACAGATATTTTTCCGATTTTTTCATTGCTCACATTATATTGGCGCACATTTCTCAATTCAATAAGGCGCACTCTTTCAACATCGGCAACGGCAAGAGTTTCGTCTACCTCTTCACCAAAGAAAGTGTTTGCAACCATATTTTTTACCGGATTGAGAAGGGAAGTGAACTGCCATAAGGCAAACGATC
>CAYJPB010000143.1:3547-5402 GCA_964371955.1 uncultured Desulfovibrionaceae bacterium
CCGATAACTAAAAGCAATACAAGAAGAGTAACAATTTTTCCTTTTGAAGATTTTGGTTTCTTCAGTTTATCATCGGGTTTAGGACTTTTATCCGCGCCAAAACCTTCAATTGAAATGGGGGAAGATTCTTCATCACTTGCATTGCGTTGAGGAATAATTTCTTCTTCTTTTGGTGGTTCGGGAAGCCTAAAAACATTTTTGCATACGGAACAGCGTAATTTTGTTCCGGCAACAGCCTTTTCATCCGGCAGATTGTATGTTGTATTGCAATGTGTACATGTTACTATCATATGAATTCCTTTTCCTTATGTCAGTATTTCATAAATTGCCGGTAAAGCGCGGTATTTCTCCGCGTAATCCATACCGTAACCAACTATAAAACCTTGCGACAGTGTAAACCCCGGAAAGTCTACTTTTACATCAACTTCACGTCTTTCGTGTTTATCAACCAATGCGGCGATACGCACGCTTTTTGCGCCTCTTTTTTCAAATTCTTCACGCAAAAAAGCCATACTATGCCCAGAGTCGACAATATCCTCAATTATAAGAACATCACGCCCGTCAAGATTGATTTTTGTATCTGTTGCAAGCACAACTCTTCCGCTTGACTGCATAGAGTCACCATAGGAAGACAGTTTTATAAAGTCAATTTCAAAATCTACATCAACTTCACGCATAATATCAGCAAAAAAGAAAAGCCCACCCTTAAGCACGCAAAGAGCAACAGGCTTTTGATAGTCACTGCTCTCATTTTGAGATTCTTCCATTGAATAACATAGATTTAATTCACTTGTTATTTCAAGTATTTTCTGGTGTATTTCTTTTGTGTTGAACAAAATTCGCATATCTGCCTGCATACACTCTCCTAAAGATACAAACTTAATGACTAACTTTACAGGAGCTTGCACAAAAAATCAAGCATTTAATTTTATCATTTTAAAATGCAAAATCACACCCATAATTTTCTTTTTTATTGTATTAACAGATTGAAATTTAACTTGCAATATTCAGGGGTGAGGAGTAGTATTGTTTCAAGAAAATTTTTAGAGGCGGATAGCTATGAATTACAATGAATTATCCGACACTGTAGAAAAGTATTTTACAAGCGAAAAATACTGCTGTGCCGAATCTGTTTTGATGGGTATTTTAGATTATTATAACATTGCGTATACTGATGAACAAATACGCATATTTGCCGGTTTTGGTGGCGGATTGGGCGGTTCAGGCTGTACATGTGGAACACTTATCGGCGCGGCGGCAGCTATTGGCTTTAATTTTCATGATGAAAAAGAAATAAAAATTGTTGAAGATAAAGAAGTAAAACAAATTGTAAGCCGAAATCTAACAAAAGAAATTCACGATTATTTCAAACAACAATACCGCATTACCTGTTGCAGGGGCTTAAAGAAAAAAGGTTTGGATAAAAAAGCTTCTCGTGTGATTTGTACAGGTATCAACAAAGATATTGCCGTACAAACCGCAAAAATTATTGATGAACAAAAAAAAAATTCACAATAAAATAAATACTTGTTCATAGTCCATACTAAAAAAGCCGACAAATCTTTTGAATTGTCGGCTTCATTTTATTATTATGTATACAAATTAGAATGTGAACGCAAGTTGTGCACCAAGTCCAAATTGATTGCTTCCGCCATAAGAACCTGCAAGATCAAAATGAAGCATAGGCAAGGGAGCTATACCAAATCCTGCCGTGAATTGGTTTGCTTGATTTCCTTGTAAATCTATTTCATAACCCGCACGCACTTGCACCCAGTCCAACACATCAATTTCAGCGCCTATACCCGCCATTTGCACATCATCGGCATTCGGGTTAAGCCCTGCAACAGAATAACTT
>CAYJPB010000144.1:0-300 GCA_964371955.1 uncultured Desulfovibrionaceae bacterium
CTCGTGTGCGTCCCTTTATATTAAGGCGTACAAAGTCAGAAGTTGTGAGCGACTTGCCACCTAAAATTGAAAATATTATGTACTGCGATCTTGCCGATGAACAAGCGGAATTGTATTCAGCCCTTGCTTCAAAATTGCGTGAACAGGTTCTTGCCGATGTTGATGAAAAAGGTATGGCGAAAAGTCAGATGTCAATTCTTGATGCCTTGCTCAAGTTGAGACAAATTTGCTGTCACCCACGCTTGTTGAAGTTAGATATGCCGGGCTTTAGCCCAAATCTCCCTTCCGGTAAGTTTGAAG
>CAYJPB010000144.1:310-5382 GCA_964371955.1 uncultured Desulfovibrionaceae bacterium
TATGATAGTTGATATTGTTGAGGAAGGGCACAAAGTGCTTGTCTTCTCACAATTTGTTCAGATGCTCCACGTAATCAGAAACTGGTTGCAAATGACGGGTATTCCTTTCTGCTATTTGGACGGCTCAAGCAAAGACAGAATTGAGCAGGTTGACACTTTCAATAATACGCCTGAAATTCCTATCTTCCTTATTTCTCTGAAAGCCGGCGGAACAGGGCTAAACCTCACTTCAGCCGATTATGTTATCCACTACGATCCATGGTGGAATCCTGCGGTTGAAAGCCAAGCTACTGACAGAGCACACCGTATTGGGCAGAAAAAACAGGTCTTCTCATATAAGATGATTTGTCAAAACACGGTGGAAGAAAAAATCCTCAGATTGCAAGAAATGAAAAAAGACGTTGCCGAAGCGGTAATTCCGGGGCAAGACACGTGGAAATCTCTCACGCGTGACGACTTAGAAATGCTGTTTGAAGTGTAGTTTTATCCTTTGGGAGCTAGAGGTGGACAGAATAATTAAGCATAGCCTTCAATTTTTATTGCTTTTTTCGATTTTGTCCATCTTTTTGTTGTGCCTTGAAAATGACATGAGCGAACAGGTTCTTATACCGAGTTACGACTCTTCGTATGCCGAAGCCCTTGAAAGGGTGTTTCCCGAAATATCTATAGAAAATGCTACACGTTCAAGTGCATTAGGTTCTTTTTTCGAATACAAAACTCTTCACATGTACGACACACAGGCAAGGGCGCTTATCAACGAAGACGAGCAGGGGTACTATTTTGGCGAGCATTATATTCAAACTATTGTTATTGCAGTAGATAGAGCGCAAACGGACGAACATATTGAAAGTTTTGCCGATGTGTTGGAATCCAATCTTCCAGTTTCTCTAGATTTTTCCGAAGAAGCCGGAGCCCTCTTATGGGAATATCCGCGCACGCATCAGATAGTTCTTGCATTTGCCTATGGGCTGTATGATGAGTATAGCCTTGAGCAAATAACAGAAGATTTTTTGAAATTGCGTGTAGAAAATCGCTTTTTTGTCAATGATTTTTCTCAGCCCGTGCAAATACTGTACGACAGTACAGCAGTGCGACTTACTGAAGAGGGAAGAGATTTTGAAATTATTGTCCCTAGTGACGGCACGCTCAGTTTTATCGGTGGACTTTTTTCACATACGGAAGCGACACAGGCACTTTCTTATAATGCAAGTTTAAGAAATGCTCTTGTGGAGTACGGGTACAGAACTATAGATTTTTATACGGACAGAGAATATTATCCGCCTGAAAATGCTTATGTCAATGCGCATTTTGTGAGTGATTACGAAAGCTTCAATGCAGCAGCAGCAGATGTTAATATAGAATTGCTAAGAAACACGTTCGGGAGGTTTACATACGCTCCGATACAGTTCAAGGAAGATGTGAGTATGTATATTCCTATGCTTTTCCTCATCGTCTTTTATTTTATATCAATACTCAAAAGAATCTCAGTTGTAAAAGTGCGAAATGCCATTTTGAGTGTGAATGTTTTACAGATTTTCTTTATTACGTGCGCTTGCTTTAAAGCGTTTGTTATCGAAAATGCGATAATCGAAATTATTTTATGGTATTGTTATTATGTGGGAAATATATTTATTCCGGCTTTATTTGTTTATATCGCATTGCAGGCAGGGTATGTTACAAATCTACCCAGGAAATTTGAAAGAATATATAAATATTATTTTTTAATGTCTATAATTCTCTTACTTCTTGTTTTTACAAATGGTTTTCATTCATGGGTCTTTATTGTTCATGATTATCTCAAAGGCGAATATACGCACCATACTGGTTATTTTGTTATTGTTGCATGGATTTACGGAAGTCTACTTCTTGCTTTTGCACTTTTGGTATACAAATCTTTGTCATCGCCCAAAAAATGGAGTTTTCTTTTTCCCTTTATCGCAAACCTTGTTGCCTTTGGGTATACTTTGTGCTATGTGTATGAGGTTCCGATAATTAGTGAATTTAATGTGGCGTATGGTACAAATATATTGATAATTCTCTACTTAGAATTACACTTGCAGTCGCGGCTTTTGCCTATAAATAAAGGCTATGACAAACTTTTCACTCACTCCCATTTGTGTATGGAAATCCGTAACAATAAAGAAAGACTCGTGGCACAAAGTGAAAGATTACGCACGGATAATGAAAATTTTGTTCTTCGGTGTTCAGAAATCAGAGGAGGAACTTTCAGTTATTATGAAGACTACACTTCTTTGAACAAAGCAAGACACAACTTAGCTGAAACAAATGCAGAACTTGAGGCAAATATTGAATTTTTGGCGCAAGAAGGGAAAGTGAACGCTGAACTTGCAACACTTAATGCCGAAAAAGCAGCCTATAGACGTATAGACCAAGTGCTTGAAAAAAATGTCGAACGTATCGAAGAGTATTTGGAAAAAATTAAAACATCTAATAATATTAAATATTTTTTATCAAAAATTAATTGTATCGCTTGTGGTATTAAAAGAGAGTGTATGTTGCTTATTCAATCACTATATGAAAAATCGCAAAGTTCGGAAGAATTTATTAAATATTTCAAAGAAATGCAAGAATTTACACAAGAATTGAACTTGAATATTACTGCGGCTTCAAGCCTTGAAGAGCCATTTCCCATACAGCAACAAATTATTATGTATACTCTTTTTTGCGCTGTTGTGGAAAGTTGTACACAAATGCAAGCAAAACAATTGCTTATCAGAATCTATATACAAGAAAATTGCCTTGTATTTTCTCTGCTCAGTGATGTTTTACTTTCAGAGAATGAAGGATTTATGCGTTATTTCAATGAATTTAATGAAGAGGATACAAAGCTTGTATGTAAAGCGTGGGAAGAATCCGAAGTGGTACTACTCACTTTTTCGGCAAATAATGTGCAAGAAATAAAGAGTTCCGGGGGAGATAAAGAAAATGCTTGATTTATATTTTTATTCTTTAGAAAGCCTTTATTTTCTTTTTGCAGTAGGAGTTATTTTTCTTGGGCTACATTCGTACTATCTCGGAACATTAATCATAAATAATTCAAAAAAATACGTATATATTGTTTTTTGTGAAATTCTTTTTCTTCTGACTCTGTCTTTATTTTCTTTGATTCCTGTTTTTGTTGTGGCAAACCGTACCTTTGGAAGTGTTGGCGTGGGGCATTTAGAAAATGCACTGTATCTAATAGGTATTCCTTGCTTTCTTTGTTTTCTTGTTCTTTGCAAACAAAACAAAAAACATCTTGATTTCTATAGACTTATAACTTTGCTTTTTCTTCTGCTTGCAATGCCCTTTATGACTATAGGTGTGTATGGTTATTTCTATCTTTTGATATTTTCTGTTTTGATAATTTCAACCGTTTATTTAATAAGAAAAGAAATGCGCAAAGAAAGTAATAAGCTCACGGCTTTTTCTATTAAGCAAGCGCTTGATTCTCTTCCCTCTGCCTTAATGTTTGCCGATTCAAGCGGATATATGTATCTGACAAACAGAAAAATGGAGCAATTATCAGCAATAATTTTTTCAAAAGAATATAAAAATGCAAAGCACTTTTGGAACGATATCTCACACAAAAAGCTTGAGAATATTTTCAGAACATCTGTTGGGGAAGACATACTTTTACGTATACACAACAAAACATGGCGATTTTCAAAATACGCTTTTCTCATCAATAAGCAAGAATATATTGAAATTATTGGTGTAGACGTGACAGAAGTCGTCACGCTTCTTGATGAATTAGAAGAAGATAAACAAAAACTTATCGAACAAAGAGAGCATATACGTATTCTTGCCAAAAATATGGAACTTTTGCGAACCGAACAAGAATTTTCACGAATACGTATGCAAGTGCACGATGTTATAGGACAAAGGCTTGCATCCCTCCAAAGAGTATTGCACATATCTTCAACGGATTACGAGAGCCTTGTGCCGCTTTTACAAGATATGGTTCTGCAAATCAAAAGAAAAGAGCATGAGAGTGCTGAAAAATTTTTGGAAGAATTAAAAAATTATTTTAATTCTATAGGGGTAAATATTGTATTTAATGGTGAATTACCGCGAAATGAACAAAATGCATTTGTCTTTTTATCATTGTTAAGAGAAGCGTGCACAAACGCTATACGTCATGCACGAGCAGATAAAATTAGTGCGTTTAGTAATATATGTGAGACTTTTAGCACATTGACAATTATAAATAATGGAGATATTCCAAAAAAAGAAGTTGTTGAGGGTAGTGGACTTAAGGGAATGAGAAAACGCATTGAAAGCCTCGGCGGCAAAATGCATATCGATACAAAAGAGCGGTTCACCCTCACATTTACAGTCGATAGTGTATAAAAAGGGAACGAAAGATAATGATAAAGATTTTGATTATCGATGATCATCAATCAATAATAGATTCTTTTTCTGCTGTTATAAATACGCAGGATGATATGACTTTTGTGGGTAGCAGTATAACAACAAAAGATATTGAAAAACTGTGTAAAAAGTATAACCCCGATGTTATTTTAGCAGATATCTCGATTGAAAGCTATACCAGCGGTATAGAAATGACAAAGAAAATTAAATCACTTTTTCCACATATTAAAATTATCACTATGTCTAGCTTTGATGAAATTTCTTATGTTCCGCAAGCTAGGGAAGTTGGTGCGGACGCCTTTGTTTCGAAAATTAAACCAATGACAGATTTTTTGGATATGATCCGTGCCGTCATGGTAGGAGAAGGTTCATTTCCTGCGCCCATTCAAATCCCCACTTCAGACGAATCTATTGCTTTGAGCGAAAGAGAACTTGAAATTTTACGACTTTTATGTCAATCCCACACACGTAAGGAAATTGCCGACGAACTTGGAATAAGCGTAGGCACGGTGAAAAGACATATTGAAAATATGCTCCGTAAGCTCAATTGCAATACAACACTCGAAATGGTTGTCTACGTGGTGGGCAACGGTTGGATTGCCATAAAATAAAAAGCTGTTTCACATAAAAAATTATTGTGTAGGGTCTCTGATTTACACAAATGTACGCCATTCTAATTTGTTTTTTATGCTTCGCAT